>NZ_JCBCBS010000038.1:0-4523 GCF_059864205.1 Pelovirga sp. | reverse complement strand
AACACGTCACCACTCATATCGCCGATGCCGACCACGGTAAAGGGCTCAGTCTGAATATCCTGTCCCATCTCCCGGAACAGACGTTTGACACTCTCCCAGGCGCCACGCGCGGTAATACCTAATTTCTTATGGTCATAACCGTGGGAACCACCACTGGCAAAGGCATCGCCGAGCCAGAAGTTGTAGGACTCGCTGATGGCATTGGCGACGTCGGACAGATGCGCCGTCCCTTTGTCGGCGGCAACCACCAGATAGGGGTCATAATCATCATGAGCAATCACCCCGACAGGGCGAACAACTTCTTCACCGACACGGTTGTCAGTGATATCCAGCAGCCCGCACATGAAAGTCTGGTAGGCCTCCTTGACAATCTGCCCAAGCTGATCACGATCGTCACTGCTGCGTTTGGTGACGAATCCTCCTTTGGAACCTTCCGGTACAATCACCGCATTTTTGGTCATCTGCGCCTTGACCAGGCCCAGCACTTCGGTGCGGAAATCATCCGGTCGATCGGACCAGCGTACCCCACCGCGGGCAACCTTGCCGCCGCGCAGGTGAATTCCCTCCATTTGCGCTGAATGGACGTAGACCTCATAAAGCGGACGTGGTGCCGGCATGTCGATAACGCCCAGGGAGCTGATCTTCAGGGAAATAAAGTAGTCGTCGCGCTCGCAGCGCACAAAAAAGTTGGTGCGAATGGTTGAGTCGATAAGATTAAACAGGGTGCGCAGAATTTTATCTTCATTCGGGTTGCTGACGTCTTCCAGTACCTTGACCAGCTCCTGACGCACTGGTGAGAGTACCTCCAACTCACGCACCATCGGGTCATCCCATTCTGCTGAGGGCTTGAAACGCCCTTCAAAATAACGATACAAGAGTTGTGTCGCAGCAATGTTATTGGTCAGGGTTTCCGCGACCCGTTTTTTGGAAAAGGGGCTGCCCAATTGCAGATAGTAATTGCGATAAGCACGAAAGACATCGATCTGGCGCCATGAGAGTCCGGTTGGCAACAACAACTTGTGGAGATAGTCGTTTTCCACTTCATTATTGTTCAGCGCCCGCAGGGTATCGATCAAATGCGTTTTAACCTGTGCCATGGGTAAACTTTTGGCAGTGTCGGCACGCACGGAAAAACTTTTGATATAAACCGGCTGATCGTTGATAACCAGATCGGAATCGACCTGATGCAGCACATAGAGATCGAGGTTCTGCAAATAGGGCATCAGGTCGTTCAGATAGCACCGGTTCAAACTGTAAAACTGTAAACGGAAGTAATCGCGCTGATCGTGGAACGGTCCCCACAGATCGAAAACATCCTGCTGAAATTGGAGAAGTTTTTCGATATTGCGCAGATCCCGGATAGCAAAGCGCGGTTCGTTCCGGGCCCGATATTCCTTGTCAAACGCTTTAATGTAGGTGTCCCAGGTGGCAAAGGATTCACTGCTGAAGTTCTTTTCCAGCAGGGTGCGAAAGCGCAGTTTCCACGGCATGGTCAGACGCGTCAAGCCCTGTTCCAGTTTCAGCAGGTCAACCTGAACCTCTTTATGGCGCAACTGCAGATTAACGTGCAGGGTCAAATAGTCCGATGCCGCATGGATCAGGCGAATATCCACGCTGACTGCCTTGAAATAGCGGCGCAGATAGGTCTCAAGAGGTTCGATATGCTCGGGCAGATAATACTCGTTGGGCATGATCAGCAGCAGCGTCAACCCCTGCTCCGCCGTTGTTGGTGCAATCACCACCTTGACCCCGGCCTGGCGATGCATCTGAATGAAAGAGCGCAGCATGCGCCGTAATTCATCCTCTTCCATCAGAAACAGTTCGATCTTGGGGAAGCTGTTGATAATCTGCACCGTTTTGCGATAGTTGTGACTGTCGCGCACAATGTTCAACTGCTGCTGCGCCTTCTCAATCCGCCGGCGCAGGGCCGGGATCATGAAGCTGTTTTCATCAATGCTTTTCTGGGTATAAAACCCGAAAAAACAGTGCTCACGATAACCACCTCTGATTTTTTCACGGAAACCCAGATAGGTCAGGCGCTCAAAACGGTGTAACGGGCAGCGAAATTCGGTCCGTTCAACATCGACAAATTTGCCCTGACCCAGCAACGGGAAAACTTTTTTCACATTGAGGGTGAAGGGTTTATCGGCCTTATGGAAGGGTTCGAGATAAAATTCCGTCAAACCCAGCGCCTTGCTTTTTTCTTCTTTGAAATGATTGATATCAGCAGCAGAGGTATAGGTAAAACTGCGCGTGGCAACAGGAATATAGTTATCCTGTTGCAGCCAATCAAAAAGCGCCTGGTGTCCGGCAAATTCCTTTTTTTGCAGCAATACATCAAACTTTTCCTGCATCGCCGGACGATCGCGGTAGATGGTCAGTGCCGCAGTGATGATGGTTGTCAGCGCCGCTTCAAGTTCTTCAATCTGCCCTTCAGCAACACGCTCGAGCTCAAGCCAGACAAATGATTCGCGTGGTAAATCATCGGAAGCGTTGGTGAGGGTCTGAACTTGCCCATCTTTTCTTGCTATCGACAAAATCGGATGGCAAATAACGTGAAACTGCAGAGCTTTACGGTGCAGATATTCCTGCAGGGTAGAAAAAATATGATTGGCATCGGGGGAGTTGGTAAACAGGCGATAGTGACCGGAATTCTTGAGGGGGAACAGCTTAACCCTGATTTCCTGCTCCTGTTCCAGGAGAAAGTTGCCGGCCTGAATCAACTGTTCAATCAGTTCGGCAAAGCTCAACTGCGCCAGTAACCGCTCGGGAATCTCGCTGCGCAGTACGTCAGACAAGGCGACAAAGGTGTCGAGATGGGTCTTTTGCCCCTGCCGTCGCAATTCTTTTTTTATGGCCTCCGGTTCAAACAGCTGTTCATTTTCCTTTTTTGATCCGCCACTGAGAACCGTAACCTTCATTACCGACTCCTTTGTTGGTGATGTGAACATCTATCTACTGCCCCTTAGTATACACCTTTGGCACCAAAGAAATATAAAATAGCCCGTGCCGGGTTGCAAGGCTCAGGAGGCTTTTATTCTATCGCCTCAATCCCCAAAAAACGCCCTGGTCAGGGCTGAGAATTGTTGCAGGCTGAGGGTTTCACCGCGACAGCCAGGATCAATAGTGGCCAGGGACAAGGCGTCATCGATAGCGGCAGGCTGAAAACCACTGGCCAGCAGGCTGTTGCGCAGGGTTTTACGGCGCTGGGTAAAAGCTCCCTTCACCATTTTTTTAAACAGGGTTTCGTCAACCGGATCAACGCGAGGTTGGGCCAGCGGGAGAAATGAGAGCACCAGGGAATCCACCTTGGGGGGGGGGTTGAAAGCTCCCGGCTTGACCAGGGCCACCTTGTCGATATCATACCAAAGTTGGCATAGCACCGAGAGGATGCCGTAATCTTTGCTGCCCGGCTGAGCCATCAGACGTTCGCCAACCTCGCGCTGAAACATCAGAACCAACCGGGTAAAGAGGGAGCGGTGATCCAGCAGCTTGAACAGGATCTGGCTTGAGATATTGTAAGGCAGGTTGGCAACCAGGGTATAGGGAGGATCAGTCAACAATTCGAACCATGGCAACTTGAGAACATCGCCTTCATGGATCATCAGACGATCATCATAACGCTGATGCAGTAGCGCGATCAGGTCGCGGTCGATCTCCATCACCGCAACCTGCGGCACCTTCTCAAGCAGTCGGTCGGTTAACACACCCAGACCCGGGCCGATTTCAACAACCCGCTGCTGAGGATCCAGCCGTGCTGCAGCGATAATTTTGTCGATCACGGCAGGATCATGGAGAAAATGCTGGCCGAAGCGCTTTTTTGTCTGATAACTCATGGCATCTCGTTTCTGTTATCACCGGGTAACAGTTTGCGCAGACGTTTAGGCCAGCGTGGTATGCGGTATTGACGCAACCAGGGCATCAGACGCAGGGTCAGGGCATAGCTGATCAACGCCACCGGAAGACCGAGGACGATGGACCCAAGCCCCAATGGTAGCCCTAACTGCAAGGCCGTATCCCAGGTTAATTCTCGAGTGAATGCGGCCACACCGATGGCCGGCTTGCCCAGCAGCATGCGGCCTATTTCATATTCCAGCGCATAGATAAAAGGGGCCGTTAGCGGATTGGTGATCCAAACACCAACGAAGGTAGCAATCTTGTTCTGTTGCAGAAGAAAGGCAAAAAACAGGGCAATCAGGATGTGAAAACCGAAGAACGGCGTAAAGCCGATAAAGACACCGAGGGCCATCCCCCGGGCTACAGCATCGGGGGAAGATTTGACGCGTGCCAGGCGGATCAGATTAAGTTTAAACCGGCGGAAAAAGCCGAAACGTTGCCAGCGGTTGTCAGATCGCTCAGTCAAAGGGAAACCTGCTCCAGGGGCCAGCTCGACACCGCATTGAGATCAAAACCAGAACGCTTGCCGTGACTTAAATAATAATCGGCAGCCACCGCAATCATCGCTGCGTTGTCGCCACACAACAGGGGCCGGGGGAAATAAACACTCATCGTCGTCGCGGCTG
>NZ_JCBCBS010000033.1:0-3453 GCF_059864205.1 Pelovirga sp. | reverse complement strand
CAGCGCGGCATGGACTTTGTCACCATCACCGATCACAATCGGATCAAGGGCTCTCTTGAACTGGTGGAGAAATATCCGGATCGCTGCTTTACCGGGGTGGAATCAACCGCCTACTTTCCCGAAGACGGCTGCAAGGTTCATATCCTGATCTATGGTCTTGATCGCGAACAATTTGCCCGCATCCAGAATCTGCGAAAAAATCTCTATGAATTGCGTGATTATCTCAAAGCAGAAGATCTGGCCTGTGTCGTCGCTCACGCCACCTACGCGGTCAATGATCGCTTGAGCCTGGAACATCTGGAAAAACTGCTGCTGTTGTTCAATCATTTTGAGGGACGTAATGGCAGTCGCAGTCCATTGCACAATGATTCGTTATCCATGGTTCTGTCGCAACTGACCGCTGATGATATCGAGCGTCTGGAACAAAAACACGGCATCGCTCCCTGGGGAGAAACGCCGTGGAAAAAGGGTCTGACCGGCGGTTCCGACGATCACGCCGGTTTTTTTATCGGCAAAACCAGCACCAGGGTGGTAGCGAAAACTCCGGCAGAGTTTATTGACCAGATCAAGCAGGGTCGCTTGCTGCCGCAAGGACGGCAAAACAACTTTCAGGGACTGACCTTCGCCATCTACAAGATCGCTTTCGATTTTTCCCAGCACAAAAGCACCGCTTTTACCCACTCGACTCTGAGCGATCTGACCCGCTACCTGTTCTCCGAGGAAAAGCTCAGCTTCAAGGATCGTCTGCGCTTAAACCGCATGCGGTCACAGAAGAATAATCACATCTACCAAAGCATTGTCCGGCTGATTGAAACCAGCCGTAACCTCGATCAGGACGACATCGATACCCGCCTGGAGCTTCTCTACGACTGCCTCAGCGATATTTCTGATCAGTATTTCCGCTCCCTGCTGGAATCCCTCACCACCAACCTGGAAGAGATGGATCTGATCCGCATCATCGCCGGTCTCTCCTCCAGTATTCCGGGGATTTTTCTCTCCGTCCCCTTTTTCTCGGCCTTCAAGCATATGTTCGGCGACCGCCGGCTGATCAACAGCCTGGTCACCAGCCTTGGTCATGTCGGCGAACCCAAGGCTAAAAAGATTCTGTGGATGACCGACACCTATACCGACCTCAACGGGGTCTCCATGACCCTGCAGACCATCGGCCGCCTGGCGGATGAAACCGGGTACGGCATTCGAATCCTCTCCAGCTTGACCGAGGTGCAGCAGGAACAGAACCTGCCCGCAGCGAGCCTCGTGATTCCGCCGATGCATTCTTTCAAACTGCCTCATTACGAGGAGTTGACCATTAGTGTTCCGTCGGTGTTGCGTATGCTCAAGGCGATCTACGAGGAAGACCCTGACGAAATCTATGTTTCGACACCGGGGCCGGTCGGTCTGCTTGGGGTGCTCATCGGTCGCATGCTTGGAACCCCGGTGAAAGGGATCTACCATACCGACTTCACCATGGAGGCCGAGGCAATCATCGACCAGCCGGAGGTTTCAGCCCTGATTGAGAAGTACAGCCAGTGGTTCTTCAATCAGTTCGACTCCCTGCTGGTACCGACGACGGAGTATATGGAGCTGCTGAAAAAGCGCGGCTATCGTCATCGCCACATGGAACTGTTCCGGCGTGGGTTGCGGACTGAGCATTTCAAGCCCCAGCCGGTCATGATCGGCAAATCCTGTAATCATTCCCGGTTGCTCTATGTCGGGCGTATTTCCAAAGACAAAAATCTTGATTTTTTGATCGATGTCTATCGCCGTATTCGCCAACAGCATGCCGGCATTTCCCTGACCATTGTCGGTATTGGCCCCTACCTGGAAACCCTGCGGACTAATTGTTCCGATCTGCCCGATGTTACCTTTACCGGCAAGGTTCCTTACCCTGAGTTACCGGAGCTCTACAATCGTCACGATCTGTTCCTGTTCCCCAGCACCACCGACACCTTCGGCATGGTGGTCCTCGAAGCCCAGGCCTGCGGTCTGCCGGCACTGGTCTCCAACATCGGCGGACCACGCGAGATCGTCCGCGACGGACAAACCGGTTATGTTCTCGATGTGTCATCAACCCAGAGCTGGGTAACGCGCCTGGAGGAGCTGCTGGCTGATCTGGCACATGGCGGTAACCTGTGTCGATTGTTGGGAAGAAACGCGCGGGAACGGGTCGAGTCGACCTATAGCTGGAATACCATCCTGGAGGATATGGTGCGCCCGGAGATTGAGTCTGATCGCCCGTTGCGCCACCGCCAGCCCTCACCGATTAAGCGGATGCTGAAGTTCGCGTCGAATATGATGGTGCACTGACTTAGTTGAGCCACATGCTTGCCCGCAGGGTGTAAACCATTGCGCCCTCTTATCTTCTTGTCGCTTTTCTTCGACCCTTCAGGTTTGTGTTTGCCTTTGCTCCTTTTGGGGTAGAGGCACATTTTTCTGCGAGGTGCCATTTTATTCTGCCGCACCGTCACTTTTTTTCACTGCTCGCATGGGGATTTTAATCCTGCGGAGCGAAGAAACAATACAGACAACCGATTAGATAAAACCCGATTCTAAACTATAATAATGGATCTAATTCAGTTAGTTGGAGCCATTATTGGGTTGAGCTAAAACCACAAATAGTAAAAAATAAACTATCGATTTGGCCAGCAAAATGAATAGTTGCGTAACATGCTGTTTTAAAAGGGGAAAATAAAAATTTCTACTTGACAGGTGGCGGGTGAAGGTCCACAATTTATCCATAAAACCTTTTATGGTAATAAATCATATATAACGAAAGAGAGGCTGACAATGCGTTGTCCAGTGTGTGGAAGTTACGAACAGAGTGTTTTATCGATGAAATCCAAGCAATTTGTCGAGGGATTGGTGGAATGTTCGGTGTGTGGAAGCTCCTGGGCGATCAATCATGGTCATGCTGAAATGGTTGTCGATGCCCATCCCCAGAGTTTCCTGACGGGGCAGACTGAATGTGTCGAAGCTGACGATTATGTATGGGCCGCCTGAGGTCTTAGTCTGCTAAAAATTTCGTGTCAGTTCAGCACCGGATCGGGAGTCCTATGTCAAGGGACGCTTTTCGTCATCCATGACCGCTTTTTGTCGCCGTCCATGGCGACAAAAAGCCTTGCCACAGGACCCCCGACCCTGCGCAAGGATAGAGCTGAATAATTACAAACTTTAAGGAGAGATATTATGGAAGCACATAATTTAAGTGTAGCGGGACCCTGTCGTTGTGGTGGTCAGGTCAAAATTTTCGGGCCCAGCGATTTTGCTCCACACAGCCATTGGGGACTTTACTGCTCGCATGATAACTGTGAGCATATGGTGAACGGCGAAACCCTGGAGGCCGCTATTCTCGAGTGGAACCACAGCCTGGAACCGGCCCACAGTTGAGCTGAAGAGAGAGTTAGCTGATCCGACCTGGGGGCGACTGCCCTCGCAGTGCGCCCGCGGGCGGCT
>NZ_JCBCBS010000198.1:0-11304 GCF_059864205.1 Pelovirga sp. | reverse complement strand
CTTCATCGTCGACATAGAGCAGGCGGGTGTTTTTATCCATCAGCTATTGGTCTCCCTTGGCGCTGAGTTATTTGGCCTTACGGGCGTATCCCCTTGCGGCAGGCGGGGCGTTTTCCGTTCATCGAAGGGGAGGATCAGGGTGAAGGTGGTGCCGATACCGACCTTGCTGGCCACATCGACCCGCCCATGGTGACGGGTAACAATTTCATAAACAATACTTAAGCCCAACCCGGTACCGACACCGATTTCTTTGGTGGTATAGAAGGGTTCAAAGATTTTTTTAATTTTTTCCGCGGGGATCCCGCTGCCGGTATCGTTGACGGCTATGTAGATGTATTCATCCTCTGTCCAGGTGTTGATGGTGATGGTGCCACTGTCTTCGATCGCCTGGAGGGCGTTGATCAACAGATTGAGGAACACCTGGTTGATCTGGCTGGCGTAGCAATAGCGCAGAGGCAGATCACCATAGTTCTTTACGATCCTGATTTTTCCACGCAGTTCATGGCGGATGATGGCCAGGGTGCTGTCGATACACTGATGCAGGTCGGTCAATTCGTGCAGCGGGCGTTCCTGCCGCGAGAAGATGCGCAGGCTTTCAACGGTCTGGCTGACACGGGTGGTACCGTCGCGGCATTCCGTCAGCATATTTGGTAGTTCCGTCAGCATGGTGTCGATCTGGAAGTCGTGGCGCCCTTTTTGATAGGCAGCGATCAGTTCGCTGTCGCCACGGCGCTGGATCAGGTCCAGTTGCAGGGCAAAGAACTGGTTGAGCCGCTGCAGATAGCGGTCAAATATCGTCAGATTGTGGCTGATAAAGCCGACGGGGTTGTTGATGTCGTGGGCAATGCCCGCTGCCAGCTGACCGATGCAGGCCATTTTATCCTGGTGCAGAATGGTTGCCTGCTGTTCCTTGAGCTCATGGTAGGCGGCTACCAGCGACTTGCGACTGGCCTCGAGTTCGCGATTTTTTTTAGCCAGTTCGCTGGTGCGCTCGATGACCCGGTCTTCAAGGTATTCGCTGAATTGCTGCAGTTGCTGTTGGACTTTTTCGCGTTCACGGATTTCTTCCGTCAGTTGACTATTGCTTCTTTCCAGATGCCGGCTCTGTTCGAGCAACTGATCGGTACTGGTGTTCAGCTGCCTGCCGGCGCGCCCAAGAATGTTGAAGGCGAAGACAAACAGAGCCAGGCTGATGAGCAGGCTGAAGCCGACAATCCGCAGCATAAATGTGCGAAATAAATGGATACGCTCGGTAACGTCAACGACCATCAGCAGGCTGCCGATCTGGTTTTGTCCGGCATCAATCAGCGGGAAACGGCTCAGCCGATACAGGTTCCCGTTGATATTTTCGGCCCGTTGGTTGCGCACATTGGTCGCTGCTTCATAGATAGCGGCGAGATCATTCGCCGGCAAGTTCAGTGTGGATTCGGAAATGACGCTGTTGGCTAAAAGGTTCCAGTCTTTCTGTCTTGTGTGCGGTTTAAATTCGGCTTCCCAGTCTTGCTGGTCGAGGTGACGCTTGTCGATGATAATCATGATGTCGACGTTGCTGATTTCCTTGATCTGGCGAATGATCGCCATGATTTCGGTTCCCAGTTCAATATATCCGACCGTTTCTCCCTCAATGACCCAGGGATAAACCAGGCGTTGAGCGAGAATACCCACTTTTCCCAGTTCCAATCCTGATGTCGGCACCCCGGTTTCCATGGCCCGCTGCAAGGAAACTCTTATTTTTCCTGGAGACATGTCGTCGGGGCGATAAGCCCTGATGAGAATGTTGCCTTGTTGGTCACGAAAGTAAAGCTGGTCGATCTGGAGGGTTCTTTGCAATTGGAGAAAGGCCTGATGGGCATGCTTTTTCAGGGTGTCAATATCTTTATTGCGTACGGCTTCCTGAAAACGAACCCGATCGGCAATGATTTCTGCGGCGGAAAGCATGGCCTTTGAGTCGCGCGCCGACAGTCCGCTAAAAATCGAGCGGAACTGGTGATAGCGCCCTTCCATAAAGGCTGCTTCGTCCAGTTGACTGATATGATAGCTGGTCAGGACAAAGGCGGTTATCAGTACCAGAAAAGTCAGGCTTAAGGGGATCAGCACCAGCCTCTGTAAATTGTATTTTTCCATTTTGTCCCGCTCAGTTACCGGAGATGTCGGCTGAACATGCGACCAGCTTAGGGTGTTGATGGGTAAACAATACCGCCCGGCAGTGTCTGCAGGAACGATCAGTCACGGCTCAAGCGGTGCTCACGATAGGAGTAGAATACACTAATTTCTCGCCAATATCCCGTCAATACGATTAGTGCCCGCCAAAATTTTTCTGAATCTCCGGCGGTGCCGGTTCGAAATGGGAAAACTCCATGGTAAAGCTCCCTTGCCCCTTGGTGGCGCTGCGCAGTTCGGTCATGTAACCGAACATTTCGAGCAAGGGTACGCCGGCGCGGATAAGGTCCTGACCGGGGCGCGAGGTGATCCCTTCAATCCGGCCACGCTTCTGGTTGAGACTGCTCATGACCCGGCCGGTATAGTCGGATGGCGTGGTCAACTCCAATGCCATGAGCGGCTCCAGCAGGGTCGGGGAACTATCCCTTAGCGCCTGATAAACAGCACGCGAAATAGCGGCGGAAATACCCAGATCGGTGACCCGGTGGCTATCAAAAGGGGCGGCGATCAGGGTCAGAGTCAAATCGGTCATGGGGTAGCCCGCCAGCGGCCCGGATTGACAGGCCTGTACCAGCTGCTCGTTGATCCGTTGTGCCATATCCGCCGGCCAGGGGGCAAGTACCGGTGCCGGAATGTCGATGGTGAGCCCTTGTTTGCGCGGCTGCGGGTTGAGGCGGATGGTGACTTCGCCGTAGTGGGTTTTGCCGTCGATCTCGCGCTCAAACTGCTCGTGGTGCTGACAGGCACAGCGGATGGTTTCGCGGTAGACGACCTGCGGCCGGCCGGTCTGGGTGTCAACGCCGAAATCGGTTTTGAGGCGCTGAACCACCACTTCGAGGTGGAGTTCACCCATGCCGGTGAGAAGAAGCTGGCCGGTTTCCGGGTCTTCCTTGACCTTGAAGGTGGGATCCTCCCATTGCAGCTTTTCCAGGGCCGGGGGAAGTTTATCGCGGTCAGCTACGGTTCTGGGTTCAAGCGCCAGGGAAACCACCGGTTCCGGGAAGCTGAGACCGGCCAGTTGTAAAGGCAGGGCCGCCGAACTCAAGGTGTCGCCGGTCAGCACCTGCTTTAAACCGGTAGCGGTGACAATATCTCCGGCAGCGGCTTCGGCGATCCGTTCACGTTTGTGGGCATGCATGCGGAACAGGCGGGCAATCTTTTCGTCGCCGCCGGTACGGCTGTTGTGCAGCACGTCCCCCGGGGCAATGTGACCGGAATAGAGGCGCAGGTAGGTGAGTTTACGCCCTTCATCGGCCAGTACTTTGAACGCCAGGGCACAGACCGGGCCGTCCGCAGATGTTTCCAGCAATAGCTCGGCGCCGTTCGTCAGCTGTTTTGCCGGCGCCGGCGGGGCATCGAGGGGGGAGGGGAGCAGGGCGCAGATCATATCGAGGAGCGGCTGGATCCCCTTGTTGCGCAGGGCTGAGCCGAGGAGCACGGGGAACAGTTCGCAGCGCAGTACCCCGCTGCGTAGGGCGGCAAGGAGGCATTGGGGCTCAACGACTCCAGCATCGAGGACAGCGGCGAGGATGGTGTCATCAAAATCAGCCGCCGCCTCGAGGAGCAGTTCACGCTGTTGCTGCGCTGCGTTAAGGTATTCCTCGGGAATCGGTGCGACTAACAGGGACTGTCCCTGCGTTTCGCTGTCAAAATAGATAGCCTGCTGGTGGATCAGATCGATCACGCCGACAAAATGTTCTTCGCTGCCGATGGGCAGTTGCAGCAGCACCGGACGGGCATGGAGTTTGTGCTGCAGGGCGGCGAGGACCTGTTCGTGGTCGGCACCGATGCGATCCATTTTGTTGATCAGGCAGATGCGCGGTACCTGATAGCGGTCGGCCTGGCGCCACACCGATTCACTCTGCGGCTGAACGCCTTCAACCGCGCTGAAGACGGCAACGGCCCCGTCAAGGACGCGCAGGGAGCGTTCTACCTCGATGGTGAAATCGATATGGCCGGGGGTGTCGATCAGGTTAAAGGTAAAATTGTTCCACTGGCAGCGGGTGGCGGTCGCGGTGATGGTGATGCCGCGCTGTTGCTCCTGCTCCATCCAGTCCATGACCGCCATGCCATCGTGGACTTCACCCATCTTATGGATTTCGCCGGTATAAAACAGAATACGCTCGGAAACCGTTGTTTTGCCGGCATCGATATGGGAAATAATACCGAAATTGCGGATCTGTTCAAGTTGTGGACGAATCATGCGTCACCTTTGATGCTTTCGCAAAAAGTATCCGGTTAGCCGGCTAAGCAAAAAGCGCCAAATGCAAGGCGCGTGTTTGTTGAGCAATGAGGCGTACTTACGTACGTCGAAGCAGCGAAATAAACGCAGCAACGCGGCAGTTGGTGAGTTTTTGCGACGCCATCACCTTTGGCGGTTTAAAAATGGCATTGCAGGCGTTGCAGGGTTTCCGGGTCGACATTGTTGTCTTTGGCATAGCGCGTTTCGATCTCCTCGATCTGGAAATAGTCGAGCCCGCTGTTGCTGAAAAAGTCTTCACGCAAGGCCTGGTTCGCGGTGGCAATGATGTCCGGCAGGAGTTGCTGCAGATAGAGATGTTCCATCTGCAAATCGTGAATAATTTTCAGGAACAGCTGTTGATTCAGCCGGATGCTGAACATGCTGGTGCTGTGGAGCTCGTTGTTTAGTGCTTCGTAGAGCACATCCTGATCCTGATTGCTGAAGATATCGATCGGGTTTGCTTTCAGCCAGTCACGGGCAGCAGCCAGGATGCTGCGAACCTGTTGTTCTTCGCCACTGATATAGTGTAATTCTTCATGGAGTTTTTTGGGGCGCATGCTCCCGGCCGCAACGGCACTGATCCCCTGCTTCAGCCGGGACAGTTTGAGCCGTCCGAAATGCCCCAGATAGCGGTTTTTTTTCTGATCGTTTAAAAACAGCTGTTCAAACAGGCCGGCGGCAATCTTGTTGAATTGCCGGTACCTGTGGAGCAGCTGAAGAATGATGAATTCGCCCGGAAGATGATTGTCGAGAAACAGGATCCGGTTAATGGCTGTGGTTGTTGTGTCAAGGTCGTCCAGCAGGTGGTAAAGGTAGTTAAAGCAGTGCGATCCCTTGATTGCTGAGCGGTATTCCTCGATTAAGCGGTCAACGCTGTTATCGTGCCGGTCGTGGGCCTGACTGCGGCAGAGAAGAAGTTGGGCCATCTGACCATTGTCGAGGGGCTGCCGCGCCGGCAGCTGGTTCAGGAAATGGCGAGTGGTGCTGAGGTAATGCGGTTCGGGTGAAGCTGAATACAGCCTGCCGGCAGAGCAGCGATCCAGGGTCGACAGCAGTATTTCGGGGATCTCGCAGCGCAGGGCCATGGTCTTGATGCGGGATAGCTGTTGCTGCTGGGCGCTGGAGATGCGCCCCTGATTGGCGCAGCTGAGCAGGAGTTTGCGATAGCTGTCGGCAATCCGATAGTTGTCGCGATGGCGATAGATGACATCGAGACGGATCCGCTCCCGTTGGCGGGGAGGGATGTCGAGGTTTTCCGCCAGTTCGTCCAGCGCTTTGCTGCGGATGGCGGCCATGTCCCGTTGTGGGTAGTACAGGTTGCGGTTTTCCTGTTGATAGTGGCGGTTGTGCGCGTGGCTCAGGCGCACCAGGTAAAGGGAACATTCGGGTGGTAACAGGGCCAGGATTCGGCTGGCCAGCCGGGAGTCCTCACATTGTCCGGGCTCCGGCAGGCGCTTGAGGGTTTTACCGAGCAGCCGCAGCAGGGTCTCCTGGCGCGCTCTGACGCTGTCGCCGTCCAGACCATGAAGAAAGAAGAAATAATTATGGATAGCGTGCCCTTGATGGAAAACTTCGTTGTAATCCAGGGTGGTTTGATTGTAATCAGTGAATGTCAGCCGGCCGTTGTCATTGATTGCGGCACCCGGAATGGTGAGTCGATTAACCACCCCGTCCCTGGTCAGATCGGCAGCGGGTAATTCATCGCCAAACATGTACTCGCACAGGGTTGCCCCTGTGCCGCGCCGGCTGATCCGGTCAGGGGTCAGGACCAGCTCGTTGCCGGGGGAAAAAAAACGGACCTTCCGGTCTTCAATGGCGTAAAAGTGGTGATGGTCGAGCCGGCATCCGACCGCCGTAGCATAATATTCGACCCGGGAATTGATGTATCCGTGCAGGCGCAGTTCAGTTTTCATGGCTGGGTTCGTATGGGTGGTTCAGGGGTACGGCAAAGGAAAAGCGCTGGCTGTCGTAGGCAAGGTTGATACCCTGCGGTAATTCGGTATCGTGACGGGGGTGGTCGACATCATGGCTCAAATGGGTCAACAGGGTCTGTTTTGCCCCGATCGATTGGGCTATGGCAACCGCTTCGGGAATGTTAAAATGGGTCGGGTGGGACCTGAAACGCAGTCCATCCAGAATCAGCAACTCCAGATTTTCCAGCAGGGCCAGGGAGTCAGCGGGGATAGCGTTGCAGTCGGTCAGGTAGGCGACCGGGCCGCAGCGGTAGCCGGTGGTCATCTGCGCACCGTGCTGCAGGGGGATGGGGATAATCTCCAGACCAAACAGCGTCATCGGCCCGTTAAGGGGATGCAGCGTGAGTCTGGGAACATACCCCGGCGGCTGATCCTGATTAAAGATATAGCTGAAGTTGTTGCGCAGGCCGGTCAGGGTTGCAGGGTCGGCATACAGGGGAATGGGCTCTGCCCCCGGCCTGTTGAAGCCACGCAGGTCATCGATGCCGTGCACGTGGTCAGCGTGGTAGTGGGTATACAGGACAGCGTCAATGTGGCGAATGTCTTCGCGCAGGGCCTGTTGACGCAGATCGGTAGAGGTGTCGATGAGCAGATTGTGGCCGGCGTAGGTAAGCAGGGCGCTGCAACGGGTACGCTGGTTGCGGGTGTCGCGGGAGCGACAGACCTCACAGCGGCAGCCGACCACCGGTATTCCGCTGCTGGTTCCCGAACCGAGTACGACAATTGTCAGGGTCGTTGACGGCATTGGTGTTTTGTCCCTGATATCAAGAAAGAAGGCAATTTGTCAGGCATTTGGCCAATTAATCTAGCACTTTGATTCAGTATTGCACAAGGACTGATTGGCGATGACCAGTGACCAGTGACCAGTGACCAGTGACCAGTGACCAGTGACCAGTGACCAGTGACCAGTGACCAGTGAACAGTGACCAGTGACCAGTGACCAGTGAACAGTGAACAGTGAACAGTGAACAGTGACCAGTGAACAGTGAACAGTGACCAGTGAACAGTGAACAGTGAACAGTGAACAGTGACCGGTGATTGCTGCGGAGGTGTGGTGAAAAAAGAAGAAGCAGAGATGAATAAGCTGTGTCGCAGCTGCATCCGCACCTGCAGACAGCCGGAAGCGATGTTATTGCTCTCTTGTCCGCGCTATAAAAAGCGGCCATTTGAAGCGCAAGATGTCCGGTTTAAGCAGGTTGAATTGTTTGATGACAAGTGAATATCAGTCGATCCGGTCAAGGAAATTTTTGAGCAGCGGAATGAACTTCTCCGGCTCAACGAGGAAGGAATCGTGACCGTAGTCGGATGGGATACAGTGGTATTCGACCGGTTTGTGTTGGCGCCGCAATTCGTTGACGACTTCTTCGGTCTGTTGCGGGGGGTAAAGCCAGTCGGAGGTGAATGCAAACCACAGGGACGGACAGCAAAGATGGCTTAATGCCTCATGAAGTGAATCAAAGTTCCAGGCGATATCGTAAAGGTCGAGGGCCTTTGCCAGGTAGAGAAACGAGTTGGTGTCAAATTTGTCAACAAAGGTGCCGCCGTTGTAATTAAGATAGCGTTCAATCTCGAATTGACCGAAAAAATCGAACATCCCGTCGCGCACGGAAAAGCGTCGATCAAACTTCAGCCACATCGAAGCATCAGACAAAAAGGAGATATGGCCAACCGCGCGTGCCAGAGCGAGGCCATCGCCGGGGGGGTGTTCGATGGGGTAGTTGCCTTTTTTCCACAGGGGATCGTTGTAGATGGCCTGCCGCGCCAGGGCGTTAAGGGCGATGGCCATCGGGGAGGTGCGGCCGGTACCGGCAATGGGGACAATGGAGCGCACCAGGTCGGGGTAGTGAATCCCCCATTCGACCGCCTGCATAGCGCCCATGGAGCCGCCGATGACGGTTTTAATACTGCTGACACCGAGCTGATCGAGGAACAGTTTCTGGGCGCGTACCATGTCGCGTACCATCAGTACCGGAAATTTAAGGCGGTAAGGTTTGTCGCTGCGCGGGTTGATGCTGGCCGGGCCGGTCGAGCCTTTGCAGGAGCCGATGGTATTGCTGCAGATGACAAAATAGCGGTCGGTATCCAGCACTTTGCCGGGACCGATCATATTGTCCCACCAGCCCGGTTTGCGATCTTCCGGGGTGTTATAGCCGGCGGCGTGGGCGTCACCGGTCCAGGCATGGGCGGCAAGAATGACATTCGACGCATCGCGGTTCAGGGTGCCGTAGGTTTCATAGGCGATGGTCAAGGGGCCGAGCAGACGTCCACTCTCGAGGCGTAACTCGGTGTTGATTTCTGCGTATTTGGTTGTTACCAGGCCGACGCTCTGTTCCAATGAAGCATCCCTTTTGTTAGTTAGTGCCCATCCGCAAACTCCGAGGGCTAAGCGGCAAGTTTCTGATTGGTAAAACCGGCAACAAAAAAAGCCCTCCAGTTATGGGAGGGCCTTTCATGATAGCGGGAATCCGTATCGTCAGGCGCCGTCCCCATCTGTCCCGGCGGGCTTGCCGTCTGCCGGGCAGGAATTGGCACCATCTGGTTCACTGCGAACCCGGTTGCCGTGGTTTCATCGGGCCTACTCCCTCCACCACTCGGGATAAAGACGTGCATCTCTTTATTGTTTCAAGGCTTTATTGTTTCAAGGACTCTAGCGTACCGTAACTTCGCTTGTCAATCGTTGCCGGCGTCGCAAAAAGTCCGCCCTACGGCGTTACGGCGTTTTTTCAGGACCTTGACATACTCTATGTATGCCTGCGCCCCTGAAAAACCACCAGGCCTTGTAGGACGAAATTTTTGCTTAGCCATCCTATGGCTTTTTGCGAGTGCATCAATTGTTGCCGGCGTCGCAAAAAGGTTCCCGGGGGTGATTCACTGCTTGTCAAGCGCTGCGAGTTTTTCCTCCTGACGACGGACGATATCAGCGATACTGTAGCGCAATAAGACGTTGGCGAGTTCCTGTTGTGCCTCTTCCCAGACTTCATGAGCGGCACAGAAGATATCACGGGAGCAGAATTCCGAATCGATCAGGCAGTGGTTGAGTTTGAGGTCCCCTTCCTGGGTTTGAAAAATATCGAGCAGGGTGATATGTTGCGGATCTTTCGCCAATAAAAATCCGCCGCCGACGCCACGCTGGGAACTGACCAGGCCGCTTTTGATCATTGGTTGCAGGATTTTGGTTAAAAAGGCGGGGGATACGCCCTGGGTCCGGCAAATATCCTTTTTCAGAACCACCTGGTTGCGGGGTTGCTGCGCCAGGTAGATGATGGTTCTGATGGCATATTCCGTTGCGCGTGTAATGACCACTCGATGATCCTCCCAAAAAAAGATCCATGGATTTGTGTATGGTTGTTTTTTTGTCTAGGGACTACTGCTATAATTACCCGATTACTGTTGTTGCTGTAAAGAAACTTAACCTTAATAATTGAGGTATCTGTTCAGCACCGGGTCGGGAATCCTATGTCAAGGGACCCTTTTCGTCATCCATGACCGCTTGTTGTCGCCGTCCATAGCGACAAACACCCTTGCCACAGGAACCCCGACCCGGCGCAAGGATAGAGCTGAATATTTACTAATTAAGTTTACTATCGTGATTGTAACCCACTCTCGTGTGCCTGTCATCGGTCGATTTGCTCCCAGCCCTACCGGCCCCCTCCATTTCGGCACCCTGGTGGCTGCGGTAGCCAGTTATCTGCCGGCTCGCCGAAGCGGTGGTCAGTGGTTGCTGCGGATTGAAGATCTCGACCCGCCACGGGTTGTTGCCGGGTCCGCCGCTGCGCTGCTGCTGTTGCTCGAAGAATTGGGTTTTGAGTGGGATGGCCCGGTCGCTTACCAAAGCACGCGGTTTGAGCGTTATCAAAACATTCTCGAGGAGTTGCGCTATCGGCAATTGGTGTTTGATTGCGGCTGCAGTCGCCGTGAGATTCTCGCCAGTGCTCCACATCCCGGTGAGGAAGGCCCGATCTATCCGGGGACCTGCCGCGAAGGGGTGCGAGGTAACCGGCGTGAACGCTCAGTCCGTCTGCGGGTTGAGGATCGCGACATTCACTTTGTTGATGGCATCCAGGGAGAACAACGCCAGAATCTGGAGCGTGAGGTGGGCGATTTTGTCCTGTATCGCGCCGATGGTGTTTTTGCCTACCAGCTGGCAGTGGTGATCGATGACATGGATGCCGGGGTGACCCAGGTGGTTCGCGGCGCTGACCTGCTGTTTTCGACGCCGCGCCAGATCCGGCTCTATCGTTGTCTCGGGGCTGAGCCGCCGGCCTATTATCATCACCCTCTGGTGCTGGGTGCTGACGGGCAAAAACTGAGTAAACGTGACGGTGATTATACCCTGATCAACCAGGTCAATGGTGCCGTTCAGTTGTGGCGGGCTCTCGATTTTCTTGGTCAGACCCCGCCGCCGGAACTGGTCGATGCAACACCACAGGAGGTTTTGGGCTGGGGGCTTGAGAACTTTTCCATTGACTGTATCGGGCGGGAAAATCGGCCACTGCATTTCTGATTGGCTTTGTTTTTCGGCAGAATGAGGTTATTCTTTGCTGTGAGGGAAGGTCCACGATCCTGCGGCAAGGTTTCAGCTGATGGCGTTGCAAAAACTCACCAACTGCTACGTTGCTGCCATTGCCTCACTGCTTCGACGTACGTAAGTACGCCTCATTGTTCAATAATGGCGCGCCTTGCATTAGGCGCTTTTTGCGTAGCCATCTAACCGGATGGTTCTTCGAAAGTATCATGATTTACTGGAGTTTAGAATTTCGTGAGTGGAGAATGAAATGAAAAGAATGTTTTTTGTAATAGTTGCCCTGTTGTTCCTTGGTGCCTGCAGCAGCGGGTCCTACAATATTCCCAAGCGTGAATATCAGTCGCGCGTACAGGTGCTGGGGGTGGTGCCGATTCTGGTCGACAGCAGACCGATGAATTATCCCG
>NZ_JCBCBS010000181.1:0-2857 GCF_059864205.1 Pelovirga sp. | reverse complement strand
TGCCAATCCCCGGGTCGCCGCCGATCAGCACCAGAGAACCCGGCACCACCCCGCCACCGAGAACCCTGTCAAATTCGCCGATCCCGCTACGACAACGATCTTCCTCGTCGGCCGTCACTTCGGCAATACGCTGGACCGGAGCGGCCAGAGTCGCCGCTCGTGTTTTGCCGGCGGAGGCGCTGCGCACCTCTTCGGTCAGGGCGTTCCACTGGCCGCAGTCCGGACATTTTCCGAGCCATTTGGGGCTCTGATAGCCGCACTGCTGGCAAGTATAAATGGTTTTCTGTTTCACGCCCCTCCCCTTCAAATTAACGGATCATTTTAGGACCTTTACCGTTAGCCTGTCAACGACCGTGGGCACTGTCGCCAGGGTGAATTTGTTCCCATCTGCAAATGTGCTTTAAATCTTACCCCAATATAAAGTTCTGGTCATTTTATCCCTAATGGGATATAAAGGGGTCATCCTTGTCTAGTGGAGATCCCTGTCGTGAACCTCAAAGACATTTATGTCCGCCCTGTTTCGTCTATCGAAGAGGCCCGATATCGCGAGCTAATGCAAACGCATCATTACCTGGGAGATCTGCCCAAAATCGGCGAAACACTCTGGTACGTTGCCCTGAGGCACAATGAATGGACCGCTCTGCTGAGCTTTTCCGCTGCGGCGCTAAAATGTGGCGTTCGCGACCAATGGATTGGCTGGGATCATCGGCGCCAATACGACCGATTGAAACTGGTTGCCAATAATAGCCGCTTTCTGATCCTGCCGCAGTGGCATCTGCAGAACCTGGGTTCGCGCGTCCTGGCGCTGTGCGAACAACGAATCCACCGTGACTGGCTGGAGCGCTTCGGCCATCCGCTCATACTGATGGAGACCTTTGTTGATCCGCAGCGCTACCACGGTACGGTTTACAAAGCGGCCAACTGGCAATATCTGGGGCAGACCAAGGGGTTTCGCCGAACTCGACACGGTTACAGCAATATTGCACAGTCCCCGAAGATGGTGTTTGTCCGTCCGTTGCAACCCACTGCCCAATCGCTTTTATCGCGTCCTCTTCTTGGGGCGCCCTATTGCCCAGGAGGTGCAAAAATGATGTTGACGGCCGATCACATGCGATCTTTACCAGAGTTTTTTACCGATATCCCCGACCCGCGTCGAGCCGCAGGGCGACGTCACCGACTGTCCACCGTGCTGGCCATTGCCGCCGGCGCAACGCTATGCGGGATGCGCGGCTACAGAGCGATGTCCGATTGGGCCCAAAGTCTCGGTTCCAAGGCGCGTGAGCGCTTTGGGTGCCGGAAATCGAACGGCCAGTATATTGTCCCGAGCGAATACATCATTCGCAACGTCCTCATTCGTGTCGATCCAGACCATCTTGATCGCGGACTGCAACGATGGAACGAGGCTTACGCAGGTCGGGATGAAAGTCTCGCCATCGATGGCAAGACGATGTGCAATGCCACCGACGAACAAGGTCACAAGACGCATATCATGAGCGTTATCGGCCATCAGAGCAACACGTGCTACACCCAAAAAAAGTCGGCACCCTGCCGATAGGTAACGGTAGCGATGAGCTCAAGCAAACCAACGAAATCACCATGGCCATTCCCCTGCTTGAAGCGATCTGCATCGAAGGAAAAACCATCAGTGCCGACGCTCTCTTGACGCAACGTCGACTGGCTCGCTACCTGGTCGAAGACAGACGGGCTCATTACCATTTTCCCGTCAAAGGCAATCAACCCCGACTGCTCGAAGATCTTACCCTGCATTTTCAAGGGCGCCAGAAACCGCACGCTGTCACCGTTGATTTTGACCACGGCCGGATCGAGACACGCAAGATCTGGGTCACTGCCGAGCTCAATAGGTATCTCGCCTTCCCCCACGTTGGACAAGCCTTCGTGATCGAACGCGAAAGAATCAATAAAAAGACCGGAGAGGTCTCGACTGAAACCGCTTACGGCATCACCAGCCAAACACCGGAGCAGGCTGATGCCTACTACGTCCTCAAGACCAACCGTGGGCACTGGTGCATAGAAAACAGCTGCCATTACATCATTGATTGGAACTATGATGAAGATCGAAGCCGAATACGCACTGGCCATGGACCGGAAAACATTGCTCGCCTCAGACGTTTTGCGGTCGGTTTGATCAAATCAAAAAACGTCAGCAGCGTTGCTCAAAAAATGAGAATGCTCGCCATGAATCCCCGCGCCGTTCTCGACTACCTGAGAATGACTGGCAATACCAGGAACCGCCAATCTGGAATTGGATACAATTAGAACAAATTTGCCCTGGGGGCAATGTATTCCGCGGTTGATCAGGAACCTGTTTTCTGCAATAGTTGGCGGGCTGCAAAATTGCTGGACCACATTCGACCCAAAAGGATTGTATGGTGAACTGTAAACCTTTTTTTGACAAGCTTGGACTTAACGGCACCCGTTGGCAATGGCGACTGATGCGCTGGGAAAAGAATCTCGCCGCTCTGCGTCGAGGTGAGCGCCTGCCCGGCGACGCCTTCTCTCCGGTCCAATGGATTATCGGGATAAATCTCATCTGGTTCGGTCTGATGGTGCTGAAAGGGGTTACCGCCGGTCTGGGGATGAAACCGTTACTGGCGCCCTCCTTGCCCCTGTTGCACTATTTCGGCGCCCAACGCTGGATTCCGGAAGTCCTTCACTATGGCCAGTGGTGGCGCTGCCTGACCTACGCATTCACCCATGGCGGCATTATTCACATCGGCTTCAATATGCTGGTGCTTTACCAGATCGGCCCACTGGTTGAATTTGAGATCGGCAAGGCGCGATTTGTGTTTCTCTACACCTTTGCCGCCTTGACAGCTACTTTTGCAGGTTTTCTGTG
>NZ_JCBCBS010000153.1:0-37108 GCF_059864205.1 Pelovirga sp. | reverse complement strand
ACCATGCCTTGGCATAAAAGGCGGTTGAAGGGCTCGGAGCTGTCCACCAGGCCGACATCCCGCAGCAATTTGTGGAAGAACCTGGCGTAGAGCAAGTGCAGAATCGCGTGCTCGATACCGCCGATGTACTGATCGACTGGCAGCCAATAATTGGCGGCTGCCGGATCAAGCATGCCTTGATCGTAGTTGGGACTGCAGAAGCGGGCGTAATACCAGGACGATTCCATAAAGGTATCAAAGGTATCCGTTTCCAGCGTTGCTGATTGGCCGTTGTATTCGGTCTTGCACCAGTTGGCATCGGCTTTGATAGGCGACTGAACGCCGTCCATCTCGACATCCTCCGGTAGGCGAACCGGTAGCTGGTCGTCGGGCACGGGCATTTCGGTGCCGTCTTCCAGAGTCATCATCGGGATCGGCGAGCCCCAGTAGCGTTGGCGCGATACGCCCCAGTCTCTTAGCCGGTAATTGACCGTGCGCTTGCCGATACCGTTGGTTTCCAGGTAGCTGGCGATTTCATCAAAGGCTTCTTCGCTGGTCAGGCCGCTGTATTTTCCGGAAGACACCAAAAAGCCTTTTTCGGTGAAGGCCTTCTCCTGAACATCTATGTCGCGGCCGTCGCTCGGGGCAATAACCTGTTTGATCGGCAGTTTGTATTTAAGGGCAAAGTCGTGATCACGATCATCGTGGCCAGGCACAGCCATCAGTGCGCCGGTGCCGTAATCCATCAGGACAAAATTAGCGAGGTAGATGGGGATCCTGCGCCCGTCGGCTGGATTAATGCAGTAGGAGCCGGTGAAAACACCTTTTTTTTCTACTTCACCGCTGATACGGTCGGTTTTTTCCTGGCGCGCCACTTCTGTGATAAAGGCATCAACCTGCGACCGTTGTTCGCTACTGACCAGCGCATCCACCAACGGATGCTCCGGGGCCAGGCTCATGAAAGTCGCTCCAAACAGGGTATCGGGCCTGGTAGTGAAGACCTTGATCTGCTCTTTGCGCTCGGCAACCGGAAAAATGATTTCACAGCCGTAGCTTTTGCCGATCCAGTTGCGCTGCATGGCCAGCACGCGCTCCGGCCATCCACTCAAGCTATCGGTTCCGTCAAGCAACTCATCAGCATAATCGGTAATTTTAAAAAACCACTGCTCCAGTTGTTTTTGGGCAACGGTTTGGGCACAGCGCCAGCAGCTGCCGTCTTCGACCTGCTCATTGGCGAGCACGGTCTGACAGTCTTCACACCAGTTGACTGACGAGGTTTTTTTGTAGGCCAGACCACGCTCCAGCATTTTCAGAAAAATCAACTGCTCCCAACGGTAATATTCGGGATCACAGGTGGCAAACTCGCGCTCCCAATCATAGGACAATCCGATCCGGCGCAACTGTTTGCGCATATTATCGATATTCTCATAGGTCCATTTGGCCGGATGGATACCATGCTCGATGGCGGCATTTTCCGCCGGCATCCCGAAAGCATCCCACCCCATGGGATGTAGCACATTGTACCCCTGCATGCGCTTGAAGCGCGCAACCACGTCGCCGATGGCGTAGTTACGAACATGCCCCATGTGGATGCGACCTGAAGGATACGGAAACATTTCGAGCAGGTAGAATTTTTCTTTACTGCTGTGCTGGTCAGCACGAAAGGTTTTCTGCTGATCCCAAAAATCCTGCCACTTGGCTTCAATCCACTCCGGACCGTACTGGCTTTCCATATCAACTCCGACGTATTAACAGTGTCACACTGATGTTATCTATTTTGTAAATTCTATTTTAATTCTATTTTATTTTCCGGTTATCTATTTGACTCCAGTAAAGCAGAAAACAGGATATGGATTCTGCGACTTCGCTTCGCTACGCGCAGAATGACGCCCGGTTCTTTTCCATAAACGTGCTTCTTTGTCATCCTGCGCGAAGTCGCAGGGTCCAGATTATTAGCAGGTCGCATCGGTCCCGATCTTCTAACCGTTATAACTGGAGCCAAGTGGTTAACCAAATTCTATTTTATAAATTCTGTATTCTGAATTCTAAGTTCAGTTTTTCATTTTTTTGCTTCCAGATGCACGAAAACCGGCTGGAGCCGGCATCGTCTTCAACTTAAACAGATAAATAGGTACTGCAGTGAGGGTGACCGATGCGTACAGAAAACCATTAAAATTATCGTAAACGCAAAGGCGACAGACAAAGGGATCACTTTGCCCGGTATGTAATCCGACCACGGGTAAGGTCATAGGGTGAGAGTTCGACCGTGACCCGATCACCTGGCAGAATACGAATATAATACTTGCGCATTTTACCTGAGATATGGGCAAGAACAACATGATCATTATCGAGTTTGACGCGGAACATGGCGTTCGGCAATGGTTCTACAACCGTTCCTTCTACTTCAATAGCTTCTTCCTTGGCCAATGGAGCCTCCTGCCCATTATACGTTGACAAAATGAAATAATGGCGACTTATTACACGTTCACTCGGGAGTGTCAAGTCCCTGTCGGCGCAGCAAACGCAGCTAAATGGCATCCTGCCGGGAAATTACTGCGGGCAACAAACTGAACGCCGATCCTTAGGCCGGCGGATTTAACAACCGTTCAATCGCGGCAATCACCATGGAAGACTTGAACGGTTTGGTTATATACTGATCGGCACCCACCGCCTTGCCTCGTATCATATCTTCCGGCGATTTCTTTGCCGTCAGCAGGATCACCGGTATATGTCGGCTCTGAGGGGAGCTTTTGATCTGCCGACAGACCTCAAATCCATCCATCTCCGGCAACATGATGTCGAGCAGAACCAGATCAGGGGGGTTTTCCGCGACGGCCTTTAATGCCGCCGTCCCGGTGGTAACTCCCTGAACATGAAAGCCCTTGGTCGTTAACAGAATACTCTCGAGTTTCAACAAACTCTCTTCATCTTCTACGATCAGAATTTTTCTCTGCATGCCATACTCCTCATTAAAAAATCACAAAAGCACCGATTGAAAAACTTTAAACCACGGCCTCCGATTGTAACAACTGTTCCATGGCGATGCCGGCCTGCGATAAAAAGAGGGCAAAGGCATCAAGAGCCGAAGCATCATCCGATTGATGAAAACCGTCACCATACAGGAGCGCAACAACCCGGCCGCCGCTCGACAAAGGAGCCACCAGCACATCATCAGGGACGCGCCCCAACAATGAACATAGACGCTGTGTGGTCATAGCACAGTTCAACGCCCCACGCACCAGTGACCGGCTTTTGATGGCTTCAGCAAACAGGGAATCGACGCTGACCTCGACGCTCAACCGGCGCACCGGCTGATCAGCCTGCTGAAGGTGGGTTGCATGGCCAAATTGCCCCAGACCAATCAATTGCGTGCCGCGCACATCGAAAAAAATGGCACGTTGCATTAGTTCACTGGCGTAGCGCAGAATCAACAGGACAATGCCGCCACCAAGATCCGGTTCCTGTAATTCGGCCAGCATGCCGCGCAGCAGGGTGATCCGACTACGATCCTGACGCTGTTGCAGTTCTTTAAGTTTGGCTTCCAGCTGGTCATCGTTCAGTGGCACATCCTGCCTGGCTGCTCCGAGTAACCGCATTTTCACTGCCAGACGCTGTGGGCTAAAGCCTTTTTCAAGGATCAGGTCAAGGGGGTTGAGTTTAGCGCTGCCGTATGAATCTACCACCTCAATGGTGAAGCAGAATTCCCCCTCTTGCCAGCGACAGAAATCAACAACAATCTGCTCGATCTGCTCACCCACCACCGCCTCAATGTCCTGTGCCGCCAGCTTATACAGATAGGTGATAATCGGTCCCAACGGTTGATGATGTCGCAAACGCTGTTGAAATTTCAGCGCCTCCTCCAGCTGCAGTGATGAAATCAGCCGACGCTCGCCCAGCAGGGTGCCAAGCCCCTGGGGAAAGCGGCTGGAACCGGCTCGCACCACCTGACCATCATGAAAGCTGATACTGCCATGATCATGACCATTTTTCAGCGTTAAGGTCCCGGATTTTTTGCCGAGGCTGATCAACTGCAAAATGGAGCAGATATGCAGATCTTCAAGGCGCCCTTCGAGGCTCATGATGACGACAATCCCGAAACCAAGATAGAGGGTTAACGTGTTTCTTTACCACGTCCGCGAAACTGCAGACGCACGGGAACCTTATCAAAACCGAATTTTTCTCTGAAACAGTTTACCAGATAACGCTCATAGGAAAAATGGACATCATCGGGACGGTTACTGAACAGCATAAAAGTCGGCGGGCGCACAGCACTCTGGGTGGCATAATAAAATTTCAGTCGCTGGCCGCGCACCATTGCGGGTGGATGCTTGGAAAGAAACTCTTCCAGCCCTTGATTGATCTGTCCGGTTGTTATCCGGCGATTGAACTGTTCGGCAACCTCGGCGACCAGCGGCATGATCTTGTTAATCCGTTGACCACTTAATGCTGACACAAACAGCAGGGGGGCAAAGGGGAGAAACTTGCAGCGCCGCCGTACTTCCTCGACAAAAAAATTCATCGTGTGATTATCTTTTTCCGGCACATCCCATTTATTGATCAGCAGAATCACCGCCCGCCCCTTTTCATAGGCATAGCCGGCAATCGACAGATCCTGATCGGTGATCCCTTCGGTGGCATCTATGACCATCAGTACCACATGGGAACGATCCATCGCTTTTAACGCATGGATGGCAGTGTATTTTTCCAGCGCCTCACTCACCCGTCCTTTGCGGCGAATACCGGCGGTATCAATCAACACGTAACGCTGTTGATCAAACATAAAAGGGGTGTCGATACTGTCCCTGGTGGTGCCGGCGACCGGATTGGCAACTACCCGTTCATAACCGAGAATCCGATTGACCAACGATGATTTACCAACATTGGGTCGCCCGATCAACGCCAGACGCACTTCCGTTTCGACTGCGGGTAACGCAGCTTGTTCCGGCAGCAAGGCTTCGAGGGTATCAATCAGTTCGCCGATACCACGCCCATGCTCCGCCGACAGAGGAATAAAGGAATCGATACCGAGATTGTAAAAATCGACGGTTTCTGCTTCCTGCTTGTCGCCATCGACCTTGTTGACAACGTAGAGGACCGGCTTCTCGGTACGCCGCAACATGGCGGCAATCTCCTTATCCGCCGGCGTCAGACCGTCTCGCGCATCAAGCAGATAGATGATGATATCCGCCTCTTCGACGGCCACTTGCGATTGTTCGCGCATCTGACTGAGCAGTTGATCAGCAGTTTGCGGCTCGAAACCGCCGGTGTCGACCAACAGAAACGGTTTGTCATAGCGGGTAATTTCGGCGTAATGACGGTCACGGGTCACCCCGGGGAAATCTTCAACGATCGCCTTGCGTTGTCCAAGCAGACGATTGAACAGGGTCGACTTTCCAACATTGGGGCGACCGACAATGGCAACAGTTTTGAGCATAGTTCTTCACTTCAACTTTCATCTATAAAGGTGCAGCAGACGCAGGGCCATACTGCGACGCTACCTGTTACTGTAGCCCAGTTCATGCAGCATTCTCTCACTCTGACTCCAGTTTTTATCAACCCGCACGAATAGTTCGAGAAACACCCGGGTGCCAAGCAACCGTTCAATGTCGTGACGCGCTTGTTGACCAAGGAGTTTGATCTTTTGCCCGCCCTTGCCGACAATAATCTTTTTATGGCTGTCGCGCTCGACGTGAATGGTCGCCTGGATGACCACCAGATTCTTTTCCGGCTTCTCCTCAAACTGATCTACCTTGACGCCGACCCCATAGGGTATTTCATCGCTGGTCTGGCGCATAATTTTTTCGCGAATCATCTCCGCCGCAATAAAGCGTTCGGGCAGATCGGTCACCTGATCTTCCGGATAATAGGACGGGCCCGGCGGCAACATGTGGGTAACGGCCTGCAACAACTCCGGCACGCCATCGCCACTGATGGCCGACAGGGGGATGATCTGGGCGAAATCAAAGGCACTGCTGAACTGTTGCATCTGTTCCAGTAATAACGGCGGGGCAACCTGATCGATTTTGTTGATGATCAGAAAGACCGGAGTATTAAGGGGGCGTAAAAGGGCAAAGATGGCTTCATCTGCCGGACCAGGGCGTGATCCGGCTTCAACCAACAGCAGAATCAGATCGACATCGGAGCAGGCACCTACGGCCTGATCCACCATAAACCTGTTGAGTTTGCCTTGTGGACGATGGATACCGGGCGTATCGAGGAAAAGAATCTGTGCGGCCGGGGTATTATAAATTCCCAGTATCCGGTTGCGCGTTGTCTGAGGCTTATTTGAGGTAATGGCAATTTTCTGCCCGAGTATCCGGTTGAGCAGGGTTGACTTGCCGACATTGGGGCGACCAACAAGAGCGACAAATCCTGAAACAAATGACGGGCTGGTGTGATCACTCATCTGCAGCGACTCCTTTCAGCAGCGGATGATCCAGCGCAGCGGCCGCAGCCTGCTGTTCCGCACTTTTTTTACTGGTACCCCGGCCACGGCCAAGAATCTTGTTTTTGAAATGAACTTCCATAAAAAAAACCTTACTGTGATCCGGCCCTTCAATCTGCGATAAGTGGTATTCAGGCAAACTGTTAAAATGCGACTGCAGGCGTTCCTGTAAACAGGTTTTATGATCGCTGCCATAGCGCAAACGCGCTGAATCTTCGATAGCCGTCAAAAAGTTTTTTTCAACAACCTGACAGGCTGCGCTAAAACCGCCATCACGGAACACTGCCCCAAGCAACGCTTCAAGGGCATCAGACAACAGGCTCGGCTTGTTGTACCCCTGATTGTTCACCTCACCTCGCCCCAGCCGCAGGCAGGGACCGATCTGCAGTTTGCGGGCAATTTCCGTCAACCCTTTTTCGCTGACCACCTCGGCACGAATCCTGGTCAACCCGCCTTCAGGAATATCAGGAAAAAGGCGATACACCAGATCGCTGACCACCAATTCCAGGACCGCATCGCCAAGAAATTCGAGACGTTCATTGTGGTCAACAGCCTCTGGTTGCTCGTTGCTGAACGATTTATGGGTTAGCGCCTGGACAGCCAATCCAGAATCAGAAAACATGTAGCCAAGTTGTTGTTGCAGCTGGAAAATTTCGTTTTCCACGTTGTCTCCGTAAAACCCCGATAATGAAGCGGCAGTATAGACAATTCATCAACTTAGCACAAATTCTTTTCAACCCACGACAATGATCGATAAACGCTTCCATTCTTCCCTTTAGTGGTTGTCATAAATAGTCGATAAAACCTGATGTTGCGACTAAACGGGATAGAACTTGAAAACTTGCCGCACGTGCACCATAATGCCATTCCCTGATTTACCTGGCTAAAAATCCGCGTACTATAGCTCGACAAGGAAATATTTCAGCGGTGATGAACTTCGATACCATTATTGGCCACCAGCAGCAAATCAAGATGCTTAAAAGCGCCATTGCACAGCAGCGGATCGCCCACGCGTATCTTTTTGATGGTCATGCCGGTATCGGCAAAAAGCTGGTTGCACAAGCCTTCGCCTGCTCTTTTTTGTGTGAAACAGGGTGCGGCTGTGGTCGCTGCTCCTCCTGCACTCACCTGGCTGCCGGCTCACATCCTGATGTTCATCTCCTGCAGCCGGACGGCGAGACGATAAAAATCGACCAGATCCGCTCCCTGCAGCCACAACTGGCGCTGCGCTCTTTTGCGGGACGGGGCAAGGTGTGTTTGATTGACAACGCCGAATTGATGACCCGTGAAGCGGCCAATGCTCTATTGAAAACCCTTGAAGAGCCCACTGCCGACACCCTGATTATTTTGATCAGCAGTCGACCCGAAAGCCTGCTGGAAACTATTCGCTCCCGTTGTCAGCGGGTGCGCTTCACCCGCTTGCCGCGTCTGGCCCTCGCCCACCACCTTGAGCACGACCTCGCCATCAGTGCAGCCGAAGCGCTGGTGCTGGCTGCGGTTGCCGACGGCAGTTTCGAAAAAGCCTTAGGGCAGCATCAGGATCTTTACCTTAAAAAACGTGCCGGGCTGATTCAATCCTTGTCAGCTTTGTCATCAACAAGTACTATTCAAACGTTCGAATTGGCGCAAACCCTTAAAGCAGAAAAGGATCTCATCGGTGAAATCCTCAATATATTCGATATCTATCTTCGCGACCTGCTGCTCTATCAGCACGGACAGCCGGTAGATCAACTGATCAATCAGGATATGTTACCCTTGATTAAGCAGCAGAGCTGCCGGCTGTCAACGCCGCAACTGATTACTAAACTGGGGGCCGTGGCACAAGCGCGCACCTATCTGGGCCGCAACGTCAATCTGCACCTGACCCTTGATCATATGCTGATGCAGATTGCCCACGCCTGAACGTAAACAGGGACACCCATGACCCAACCGTTGAAACTTGTCAGTATCTCCTTCCACTGTGCAGGGAAAATATTCGATTTTGCAGCAGGCGACCTCCAGTTAGCACTGGGCACCAAGGTTGTTGTTGAAACTGAACGTGGGCGCGCCCTCGGCACGGTGGTGAGCGCCCCGCGTGACACCCCGTCTGATGAAGCCCCGCCCAAGCTCAAATCAGTCCTGCGCCTGGCCACTGAAGCCGATCTGGCCATGGCTGCCGGCAACAACGAAAAAGAAAAAGAAGCTGTTGCCTACTGCCGCCAACGCATTCGACAGCGTGGTCTTGACATGAAACTGGTACGTGCCGAGTACCTGTTTGATGGTTCCAAGGTACTCTTTTACTTTACTGCCGATGGGCGGATTGATTTTCGCGATCTGGTGCGCGATCTGGCTCAACAGCTGCGCACCCGTATTGAAATGCGCCAGATCGGTGTACGTGACGAAGCCAAGCTGGTCGGTGGCCTCGGCGTGTGTGGCCGGGAGCTCTGTTGCAGCAGCTACCTGCGCGATTTTGCACCGGTTTCGGTAAAAATGGCAAAAGCCCAGGGGCTTGCCCTCAATCCGACAAAAATCTCCGGTCAATGCGGACGCCTGCTCTGCTGCCTCGCTTACGAGTATGAAAACTACAACGAGATGCGCAAAAAACTGCCTAAACTCGGCAAAAAAGTCACCTTGCGCACGGGGACGGCTGAAGTGGTCTCGCTCGATATTCTGCAACAAGCGGTGACCCTGTCCTGCCCCGGTGGTGAACGTTGCCGCATGCAGATTGAGGCGCTCCAGCATGAGATTGCCCTGGCGGCCAATCCACAGCCGGCGGACATCCTCGAGTCACCAGCTCTGGCGAAAAAACAATCGATGTCACCCGAGGACAATCCGGCGGCGAAAAAACCTAAAAATCAAGGGCGACGTATCCGCCAACGGCGGGAACCTGGGAGTCAAGCGGTTACGCCGGAGACGGCCAGGGAAAAACCGGGAGCAACAACGGCACCGGAAAAAGCGCCGACGACTCCGGTCGACGCATCCCGACAAGACAAACCGGCAAAAAAACGCCGTCGTCCCAGACGACGTTCCAATCGACCCAAAAGTCCGGATACGCCGGCATCCTGATCAGTACAATGACAACCCTCTTCCTTGCGGGAGCGCACAATAATGGAAAAGACTTTCTACATCACCACACCAATCTATTACGTTAATGATGTTCCGCACATCGGCCATGCGTACACCACCCTGGCCTGTGACGTGATGGCCCGCTACAAGCGTGCCCGCGGCTATCAGGTGGCATTTCTGACCGGCACCGATGAACATGGGCAAAAGGTTGAAGCAGCGGCCAGGACCAACGGCGAAACCCCACTGGAACTGGCGGATCGGGTAGTTAAGCGTTTTCAGGCGCTATGGGACAAACTCAATATTTCCCATACCGATTTTATCCGCACCTCGCAGGAGCGGCATAAACACACGGTACAGGAACAGTTTAAAACCATTGAAGCCAGGGGGGACATCTATTTGGGTGAGTACGAAGACTGGTACTGCACCCCCTGTGAAACCTTCTGGACCGAAATCCAGATGATCAACGGCAACTGCCCCGATTGTGGTCGCGCAACCACCAAGCTCAAGGAAGAATCCTATTTCTTCCGGATGAGTAAATATCAGGAGCAACTCCTTGCCCATATCGAGGCCAATCCCGATTTTATCCAACCGAAGTCGCGCCGCAATGAAATTTTGAGCTTTGTCCGTGAAGGTCTACGTGATCTGTCGATTTCGCGAACCTCTTTTTCCTGGGGAATTCCGGTGCCGGGAAACAAAAAGCACGTCATCTACGTGTGGTTTGATGCCCTTACCAACTACATTTCCGCCCTCGGTTACCCTGAGGATCAGGACAAGCTGTTTACCACCTTCTGGCCGGCGGTCCATGTCATCGGCAAGGATATCCTGCGTTTCCATACCGTCTATTGGCCGACATTCCTGATGGCCGCCGGGATTCCTCTGCCCCGTCAGGTTTTCGCCCATGGCTGGTGGACAGTCGAAGGGCAGAAAATGAGCAAGAGCTTGCGCAATGTGGTGGAGCCACACATGCTCGCCGATACCTACGGTGTCGACACCATCCGCTACTTTCTACTGCGCGAAGTTCCCTTCGGGCTGGATGGCGACTTCTCCCACAGTGCCCTGATCGGCCGCATCAATTCCGATCTGGCCAACGATCTTGGCAACTTGATCAGCCGCTCTACCGCCATGCTCGGTAAATACTTTGGCGGCACCCTGCCGCAACCAGGGACGGCAGAGACAATCGATGATAAATTTATTGCCCTGTTCACCGAAACCGTCACCAAAGCCGATGCCCTGCTTGATGAAATGGCCTTTAACAAGACGTTAATTGCCATCTGGGAACTGATTTCCGCCGGCAACAAATACATTGACGAGACCGCGCCCTGGACCTTGGCCAAGGACCCGACGCAGCAGCAACGCCTGGGTACGGTCATGTACAACCTGCTGGATTCATTGCGGGTTATCGCTCTACTGGTGACGCCGTTCATGCCCCGGACTGCAGAGAAAATCCTTACCCTGCTCGGGCGCGACATCAGCACCCTGCATACAGAAACATTCGATTTTTCCGTACGCCTGGCCCCGGGAACCGCCATTGAAAAAGCAACGCCGATGTTTCCACGCATCGAAACCCAGTAACCTTTGCATCTGTTCAGCACCGGTTCTGAGGTCCTGCGCCAAGAACGCCATTTTTAATAGTAACTACTTTTTTTCTAACCGGTTGCGCCCTACGGGGGTGGTGACGGACCCTTTTTACTGTTGAGCATAAAAACATGATTGATGCTACACCCAAACTGGTCGACAGCCACGCGCACCTCGACAACAGTCGCTTTACTGAAGATCTGGATCAGGTATTCCTCGCTGCACAGACAGCTGGGGTGCGTTACATCCTCTCTATCGGCTGCGATCTGCAAAGTTCTGTCACCAATGTCGATTTGGCGTCGCGCTACGAACCGCTGTACGCAGCCGTCGGTTTTCATCCACACGATGCGTCACAACTTGATGATAGTGCCCTGGAACAATTACGCCACCTTGCACAACAACCAAAGGTTGTTGCCGTCGGTGAAATCGGTCTCGATTATTATCGCAACCGTTCCCCCCACGACACCCAGCAGCAGGCGTTTCGGCTTCAGATCCAGCTCGCCAGAGAATTGGGCAAGCCGGTCATCATTCATGATCGTGATGCCCATGAGGATGTTCTGAGGATCCTCGCTGAACAACAGGCCGCTGCGGTTGGTGGTGTCCTGCATTGTTTCAGCGGCGACCTGGCAATGGCTCACAAGTGCCTTGATATGGGTTTTTATCTGTCATTTACCGGGGCGATTACCTACCCCAAAAATGATCAGGTGCGCGCCATGTTGCGTCAACTGCCCCTGGAGCGGATTCTTCTTGAGACTGACTGCCCCTACCTGGCACCACAACCGTATCGCGGCAAACGCAACGAGCCAGCCTATCTGCTTCAGACAGCAGAGACCCTTGCTGAAATCAAGGGGCTGAAACTGGCCGATGTTGCCCGGATCACCAGTCGCAACTGTTACGACCTGTTCGGTATCGGCACGATTGAAACCGCCGCAACCATTGCCTACCAGATTCGCGATTCCCTCTATCTCAATATCACCAACCGCTGTACCAACAGCTGTATCTTTTGCGCCAAGTTTAACGATTTTGTCGTCAAGGGGCATGAACTTAAACTTGATCATGAACCCGATGTCGATGAAGTTCTTAGCGCGATTGGTGATCCCACACCCTATCGTGAGATCGTTTTCTGCGGCTATGGCGAACCCCTGTTGCGTCTCGATCTGATCCTGGCCGTAGCACGACGTCTTAAAGAACAAGGTTGCTGTATCCGTATCAACACCGATGGTCAGGCCAACCTGGTCCATGGCCGCAACATATTGCCCGACCTTAACGGGCTGGTGGATGCGATCTCGGTATCCCTCAATGCTGCCGATGCAACAACCTATCAGAATCTCTGTCAATCGCGCTTTGGCGAACAATCCTTTGCCGCAGTGACCGAATTTCTGCGCCTGGCCAAAGACTATATTCCCGACGTGACTGCGACCATGGTCACCTACCCGGGTATCGATATTGCTGCCTGCGAGAAACTGGCAAAGGAATTAGGGGTCGCGTTTCGTATTCGTGAATACAACGAAGTCGGTTAAAAAAATTGGTTATGCTTTTGGCTCCAAAAAAAGGCAATAAATCTTTTCACCACCCGTTCTCTTCGCTCACTAGAGACACAGAGAATAAAGGGAAAACCTGCTTTTTTTTGATGAATGTCTCAGTGGCTCTGTGACTGTGATGAATATTTATGAGCCCGAATCCATAGCTTGAGTGAAGTGCCTACCCAGGAAAAGGTTTATCATGAACGCGAATAATCAGTATGAGTACGATCTGTTTGTCATTGGTGCCGGTTCCGGCGGTGTCAGGGCTGCGCGTATGGCCGCCGCCCTGGGAGTACGCGTTGCTGTTGTTGAACAGGATCGCGCCGGCGGCACCTGTGTGAATCTCGGTTGTGTCCCGAAAAAACTCTATGTCCATGCCGCTGAATATGGTTCCGCTTTTGCCGCGGCGGTCGGCTTCGGCTTTGACAGCTCGCGCCCTCCCCTCGACTGGCAGACCCTGCAGCAGAACAAGGATGGCGTTGTTGCCCAGGCCAACCGTGGTATTGAGGGGATGTTAAGCAAGGCCGGTGCCACCCTGATCAGGGGCAAAGCAACGATCACCGGCCGGCATGAAGTGACAGTGGCCGGCACCAGCTACAGTGCCGAACGCATCCTGATTGCCACCGGCAGTCGCCCCTTCGTCCCGGAGTTGCCGGGCAGCGATCTGATGGTGACCTCTGATGAGTTATTTACTCTGCCACAGCTGCCGACCCGCGCCCTGATTATTGGTGGAGGTTATATAGCGACGGAATTTACCGGCATCTTTCATGGTCTCGGGGTAGCGGTCACCCAGGCCTATCGGGGCAACCTGTTTCTGCGTGGCTTTGATGAAGAAATTCGCACCTACGTAGCTGACCAGATGCGCAAAAAAGCCCTTGATCTGCGTTTTCATTGTCAACCAACGCGGATAGAAAAAAACGTCGATGGTTCCTTGCTGGTAAGTTTTAACGATGGTTCAACAGGTACGACCGATCTGGTTCTGGCGGCGACCGGGCGCCGTCCGAACACCAGTTTTCTTGGTCTAGAGGAGGTCGGGGTCGAACTGGATGAGCGGGGTGCCATCAAGGTGGGAGAAGGGTTCCAGACCAGCGTGCCGTCTATCTATGCGCTGGGTGACGTTATCAATCGTCTGCAACTGACTCCTGTCGCCCTGGCTGAAGCCATGAATCTGGTTGATCGATTGTACCGCGGCAAAAAGACCCCTTTAAGCTACGAACTGATCCCTACCGCCGTCTTCAGTTCGCCCAATATCGGCACCGTCGGTCTGAGCGAAGAGCAAGCGAGCGAACAATACCCGGATATAGACATCTATACCGCTGAATTTCGTTCTCTCAAGCAAGCGCTGGCCGGCACAACGGAACGCTACCTGATGAAGCTGATTGTCGACGCGAACAGCGATCGGGTGCTTGGCGCCCACATGGTGGGCGAAGGCGCCGGAGAGATCATCCAGGGGATAGCCATTGCCCTTAAAGCCGGTGCGACCAAAGCCATCTTTGATCAGACCATCGGCATCCATCCAACCAGCGCGGAAGAATTCGTCACCATGCGCAGTAAAACGCGCTCGATCAACAGATGAAAAGCGCAGCCGGGAAATTGTGGCAACGCAGCAGTTGGTGAGTTTTTGTGACGCCATCAACACTTACTGGCTACGCAAGCGCCGCAAGGTACTATCCAGCAGATTTTTCATTGATTCCCGGTTCTCCCCCTGACCTTCCGGCAGCAGCTTATCCAGCAGCCGATCCGACATCTCGCGCTTGGCCTGGTCGACGGCCTGCTGTTCCAGTGCCCCGGAGTCGAACCTGACCTGGGGACTGGCTAAGCTGCCTCTGAGTTCCAGGGGCAGCACCCCCCAACCGCTGCTGTCAACAAAAGCCTGCTTCAAGCGCTCGGAGGCTCCCATACGACTGACAATGCCCGGCGCCAGACGGGTTGCCAACGACAGGCTGATGGAGCCATCAACACCGACACTTCCTTTGGTGGTCAATTTTACCTGCGCTCCATCAAGGTGGCTGTCGATCAGCGCTTTGCCATCCCGCAGCCGATAAACCCCCTGAAAATCCTGGAACGTCAGGTTTTTCAGGTCCGGACTGTCGAGAAACCAGGACAGCTGATCAAGCAAGGTAAAACCACTGAGTGCCCCTTGTGACAATTGGATTTCACCATCCAGCTGCAGTGCCTTGAGCAGGTTGTCAGCGGTGGTACCGCGCCCGGAAAAACTGTTAACCCAATTGACCTGGCCGCTGACGTTCTGCATTGCGGTCGGAAACAATCCGTTCACCAGAGTTGACAGATCGGGCTGGGTCAAAATCGTTTGCCCCTCATAGCGAAAACCGGCAACCCCCAGATCAACTGCCGTGGCGAGACTGAACTGCCCTTCACCGATCCGTCCACTCAATGGGGAGATGGTCAGACGGTTATCTTTCAGGGCAATAACGGCATGAACCTGCTGCATCGTTACCTGCCGATACAGCAAGCGATCAAAGGTTGCTGTTCCCGTGATATCAAGAGGCAGGTCATAGGGACCAGGTTCCGGTGCCGGTCCTGAAGCCGCCGTTGCTCGTGATGGCGTCGGGGTCGGATCATTTTCTTCCGCAAAAAAACTATCCAGATGTAACTCACGCGAGGACAGAGTAAAGGTGCCCTTAAGGGGCGGCGTCAGCAGGTCAGTCAGGTTAAAAGTCAAGTGCGCTTGTTGATCGCCCCCTTTAAGGAGCAGATTGTCGGACGTAAGCTGATTTTGGATATAATTGATATCACCATTTATCCCGGTGCGCAGATGAGCCACAGTCGCCTGTACTTCGTTCAGGCGGATCTGGGCCGAATGAATCAGCTTTTCTTTCGTACTTGCCCTCCCCAACAGGTGTAGCCGCAGGGTAAATTCGCCCGCCGGACTGTAGGGCTGCAACTGTCGCGTCAGACCTTGCGGCAGGCTTTGAATGCTGTGACGCAGATCAACCTTGTCAAGAACGACCTGGAGATCGACCGCGGGATCGGCCACGCCCAGATTGATGTTACCCTGCACGGTCGCTTTAATATCGTTGTAATTCAACAAGGCTGTCGAGATTTCAAGCTGCTGCTGCGTCGGGTCGTAACGAATAGAGTAATCGGTTGCCAAACGGACTCCACGTAACGGCATGTCCGCTAGTTGACGCAGCACCATATCGACCTGATTCAGGGAAACCTTCCCCCGTGACAGCAGGCGTTCGGGTGTCCAATCAAGATCAAGATTGATCTCCAGTTGCGCACTACCCAGTGTGCCGGGCAGAAGATTGCGGTAGTAGGGAGCAAAGGGGATCAGATCCAGCGGAGATACACGCAGCACAGCGTTACCGGTTTGGCGCGCTAAATTGATCTGCGCCGACAGATTAAGCTGGGACTGATTGAGTACCACAAAAAGATCAAGGGGAAAGCTCCTGGCAAGTGACAAATCTTTAACCGTCAGGTTCATATTGCTGAAGCGGTAACGAAACGGGGCGGTCGGATTGATAGAACGATCAATAAAAAGAATCTGGCCGTTATGAATACTGATCCGCGCGATCAACAGATCAAAGGGCGCCTCTATCCTGGTGCTCCTTTGGACATCGCTTCTGCCGGGCGATGTTTCCGGATCTTCCTCACCCAGCAAATCAGTGAAGTTGAAATGACCATCAGGATAACGAATGACGGTAATAACTGGCCCGTCCAGGAGAATCTCACTGATGTCCAGCTGCCCTTTAAGTAGCGACCAAAGTCGGTAACTCAGGCGCGCGGAACCAACTGTCACAAACAGATCGGTCGACTCTGCCTCGTGGATGTTCAAGTCGCTGATCGACACACCGGAAAAAATACCGATGTCGATGTCGCCGATGGTTATTGTTCGCCCAAGCTGTTTTTCCATCATCGGCAGCAAGGTTGAACTTACCCGCTCCGGTGTTAATTGAGTCTGGATAAGAACAGCCAGAAGCGCTAATAAAATACTGACGATAGCGACAACAAGCAAAAAAAACCTGACTATTCCAGACATGCACGCCCTCCCCGAAGAAGAACTAAAGATATTTTAATCAGTATCTGTGATCTCTACCTTTTCAGTCAATGAAAACCAGCGTCTTGTAGATAAATAAGCCAAACCAGGGGGATCAATTGCCCCGTGAATGTGCCGGATGTGAACCTGTTTGTTCTTCTTCAACACATTTTTCCATTCTTACAAAAGCAACCAGAAACACTCAATTTTCCCTGATTAGCGACTCACGCCCCGTGGGGCGAATTTTCATAGAGTAACTTCAATTTTCTAAAGAATTTGATTTCAGATAGTTACCTTGAAGTTACTCAGAAGCACCAATCTTCCGCTCTACTCTGAAAAGTCATCACTCTGGCGAAAGCGGGAATCCAGAAATCTGCGCAACCCCCTGGATACCCACCTTCGCGGGCATGACGTGGATTGGCGTTAAACACAGCGAAAGATCAGGACTCATCAGATAATTTTCCGGAAATAAGATTAATATTAGAAGTCTTTACTTTTTTTGACGACACGAATAGATTAGGAAAAACATTAAAATCTTCACAAGAGGACACACATGAAAAGAGAAAAACATTCGCTGCTGGTCGATATCGGTTGGTGTGAGTGGGTCGCCTTTCCGCAATTGAAAATACCGGCGATTGAAGCACAAATCGACATGAACAGCCAAATTTCCCTGCTGCATGTTTTTGACTATACCACCTTCAAGGAGGGAGAGGACTTGTTGATCAGCTTTGGTGTCAATCCAATCCAGAAAAACACCGATGTCGAAGTTTACTCAGTAGCAGCTGCAAAAAATCGCCGCCTTTTAACCATGGCGGATGGGACGCGGCACTGGTGTTACAGCATTGAAACCGAACTGCGCATCGGATCAATGAAAAAAACCGTGGAGCTGTATCTGGTCAAAGACTCCTCCTCCACGTTTCGCCTGCATCTGGCGTCCCAGGCCATGAAAAAAATTGCCAACATCGATCCGCAGCGAAGTTACATGGTCGGCAATCGTGTGCAGCCCTGCTCAGTCCGCTAACAGTCAAGGCACAGACCCTGCGAACAGCTGATCTCAGTTTCAACCCGGCAGTTTGTCTGCTCACCAAAACGAAAACGTGCTGCGCGTCCATCGGTCTTTTCGGATAGACGCCATCTCGTTTCAGAACGTAATTTCCTGCCAACCGTCCACCAACGGAAAATATAAGGCGGCCTTGACCTCGTGGTCCGGGTCAAAATCCTGCATCAGTTTGGTGTATATCTGCAGTTGCGGCTGATAGCGGGACGCTTCACGCTGGAGAAAATCTTCGAGCTTTTCAGTCGGCGTGGGCATGCTGGTTTTATAATCAACAACCCAGCGCAACCCATCAGTGACAAAGGTCCGGTCAATCACCCCGTGGACCATCTGTTCATCTTTAAAACCACTCAAAGACAGCTCCGTTGCCTGTTCAGGATAGGAGGCCAGCAACCATTGTCCGCGCGGACTTGCCAATGTTCTGTCAACAGCCTCCATCACCTTTTGGGTTGCTGCTGTCAGGTCTTTTTGTCTGACGCCTAAGCCCTGTAACGATTGCGCGATCTGTGCTGCCCGCTGCCCCTGTTTCAAATCCCTCCAGACACCACGACCAGCCAGGCAGATACGTTCAAAAATCTGATGAACCAGGGTGCCGACATGACGATGCAGCGATTTTTCCCAGCCGCTGTACAGCTCGTCAACCAGGTTGCCGGCAGCGGTGGTTGAGGCCGTTTTGACGGCAGGTAAGGAGATCAGTGGAACACCAGCAACTTGTGGCAAGGTCCAGGAACTCTGCAAGCGCTGCAGTGTCACCAACCGCTCTGCAGCAACAGCCGTAACCGCCTGCGGTTCGAGTTGCTCATAGGCATGGCCAACCTGGGGCCAGAGCTTTTCCAGCAGAGATCCCGTCGCCGGCCGCAAATCACCATTTTTATCCGCCTGGGCGTGGCCGAGCAGGTGCAGATGACGGATGGTCCGGGTGGTCGCAACATACAAAAGCCGCGCATTTTCAAAATCATCCTTGCACGCCTCCAGCTGTGACACCAATTTGTAAACCGGGTCTTTTTCGCGGCTGCCACGCGCACTGACCGGCGCCAGTAACAGCCCGTGTTCCGGATGTTCAAGCCAACGCAACAAGGGCGCGTCGGAGGTACGGGTTTTCTTTCCCAGTCCGGGAAGAATGACGGTATCAAACTGTAATCCTTTGGCCTTATGGATCGTCATGATCTGCAGTTTGCCACTCGAGCGACTGTCGGGGGGGGAATATAGCTGCTGCAAGCGCCGTGACAATTGCTCGATTTCGGCAAGATCTCCCCCCTGATCAAGCTCTTCAATCAGGTCGAAAACCAGCTTGATATCGGTTGCGGCATGTTCTGCCAGCCCCACCGGGCCACCAAGGGCCAACCAGCAGCCTTCAACCAGTTCACGCAACGGCAGCTGTGATCGTACTTTCATTCCCCGTTGCAGAATCGGCCATACCCGTTTGAGGCGCCGGCAGCCATCATCACTCAAGCCCGCAATGACGGTCTCATCAGCAATCATGGCAGGAATAGTCCGCTCATGGGGGTCAGCGCAGAGGATGGTCAGGTCATCCAGGGTCAGTCCACACCAGGGCGCCCTGAGGATCGCGGCCCAGGCCAGGCGATCACCGCGATGAAGCAGCGCGCGGGTTAAGTGAACAATATCGAGCACTGCCGGACGCGCTTCAAGACGATCGATGTCTTTGGCCTGGTAGTCGATGCCACGCTGACGCAACAGCGGCAACAACTGACGCAGGTGGTTACGACCTCGCACCAGAACGGCGATGGTTTGCTGCGGATCCTGGGCTTGGGCCGCCTGGATAATAGCGACAATCCGCTGGGCTTCGGCGTTATCATCAACGGCGGCAAAGGGGTGAATAGTGACCGCTTCCCCGGCCAGTAACGGCTTGACGGCCAGGGCGGTTGCCACCGGCACAGCGCCGCTAGTGACATCCATCTGTGCCGGAAAGATGGTGGTAAAAGCCTGATTGACCCAGTCAACCATCCCCTGTTGCGAGCGGAAATTACAGCATAAGCGTATCGGGGTCAGCGGCAGGTTGGCGCTGCCGAATGATCCTTTGAAACTATGGAGGAACAGGCCGACCTCGGCTTCACGGAAACGGTAGATCGACTGCATCGGATCACCGACCAGAAACAGGGTGCGGCCATCTCCCGCAGTCCAGCCTGCGGTCAGAGTGCTGAACAACTGATATTGCAGGCGCGATGTATCCTGAAACTCATCGACCAGAATATGCTGCAGCTGATGGTCCAATTGCAGCAGTAAATCACTCGGGTTTTCCGCCTCCCCCAGGGCCTGATTAGCCTTCAGCGCGATCTCGATAAAATCGGCCTGACCGCGGGAACGAAATACCAGCCACAGCTGCGCCACCAGGCGTGGCAACAGATCAAACAGAGCCTCGAGCAGTTGCCACTGGGTGGGGCTGTACAGGTGTTGCGGTAACGTCCGCAACCGGTCAAATGCCGGCGCCAGACCGGGCACCCGCTCCAAGTGCTCGAGCAGATTGGCCATTTTCTGCTTGGCTGGTTTGTACTTCTCGCCCGGCGGAAAGCCGCTGTTTTTCGTCAAGGATTTCCTCAATGTACCAGCGTTGGTCAACAGCAAGTCGGCAAGCCCGCACCAGAGCGGCATCTGCGCCATGGTCGCCGGGGGTAACGCTAGCCGGCCACGCCATTGGCCTATGGCAACATCGTCAGGGCAGTGGTGAGCGGCAAAATCGACACAGGCCAGCAGGTCGTCAACCAGGGGTACGGGAATACTCCGGCGGGCGCGCTCCAGATGGTCGTTACAGATGCGTTCCAGGCCGGCATTAAGTTCACTGCGCAGCATGTCTTTATCGCTGGATAAGTGCCTGAGCCATTGATCGCGCCGGCCGAGGAGGCTGATGAGCATGCGCTGCACCACTGCCATGTCGTTATCCAGATGGTCGAGGACGATTTTCAACGCGTCGCTGACCGGGCCCGGCTGTTCCAGCTGCGCGAGGAGCTGGACGACTGCCGCTTCGTACAGTTCCGTCGCGTCGTTACTCATATCCGGCATGCCGCCAAAGCGTGTCACCCAGGGCATCTTGCGAACGATAGTGGCACCAAAGCTGTCAATCGTCTGAATCGCCAACTGGGCGGGATTGAGCAGCAGACCCTCACCCTGGCGTTCGAGGGCCCGGCGCGCCAAACGCCAGGTCAAAGCCTCATGTTCGGCCGTGGGCTCCGGTGTGGTCGCGGCTGCAGATAACGCATCGAGCAAACGCCGGCACATTTCAGCGGCGGCCTTATTGGTAAAGGTGATCGCCAGAATCTGCTGCGGCTTGTCGACGACGGCAAGCAGAGCCAGCAACCGCTGTATCAGCAACTCGGTTTTACCTGAACCGGCCGGAGCCTGGACAATACAGGATATATTAACGTCGATGGCCCGGAGTCGCTGTTGTTGGTCAGCGCTACTCATTGCTCCCCTCCTCGTCGATGTCACCGATGCGACACAGACCGGGCAGATCACAGTAGCGGCAGCTTCTATGGAGATCAAACGGCTTGACACGGGCAGCACCGGCGGCAAAATCGGTTGCTAGTTGATCAAGTTGCTGGTGCCAGAAGTCGATCAGGGTGGGCCAGTCGCTGACGCCAATCTCCTGAGCCTGGGATATTGCTGCCACCGCGCGCACTTTGCCAAGCAGACCGTCTTCACCGGCAATCCCCGTGATCCTGCATTGCCCGGCTTTGACCTGGGCGACAACAATCCCTTGAGCCTGATCACTCTTCGCATCACCAGCAACCGCATAGCACGGCAACTGCGGCTCAATCAACGGCACTGTTAAAAAATCCGCGATACTCATGGCACTGCCGGTTTTGTAGTCAATGATCATCCGCTCACCTGTAGCCAGCTGATCGATACGATCAATCTTCAATGTCAACAGCAGCGGGCCAATACTGACCTGGTGACTCTGCTCGGTCTGGACCACCATGAAAGGCTCACGCCGACTTTCAATATGTTCAAGCCATTCGCTCACCAGCTTGATCAAGCGCCGCTTTTCCAACAGAAAAAGTTGTTGATTCAGAGCAGGTTCTACGCCCCATACCGCTGCCAGAGCTTTTTCAACCGCTGTGGTGATGCCCTCCTGTACCTGCACTGCTGATAGTTGCAGATACTGATGTTGACTACCCCATCGACTCCAGACATCCTGCAACACCAGATGCAACAGATTACCGCGTACCAAGGGGGACAGCCCCGCGACAACCTGATCAAAGCGGCGCACCGCCAGCCGATGATGGACAAAAGCACGAAACGGACAATGCGCCTGATCCTGTAATAAACGGGTGCCACCGCTGGACTCGTGGGTTGGCAACGGCGGTCCCTGATCATCCTGCCAGGATTCAAGATCCGCCACCATGGTTTGCAACTGGTTCGGCAGGGCGACATCATCTGCCAGAGGGAGCGTATCGACCAGCTCAATTTCCTTGATCAAAGGGCTCGGACTCAAATCGGTATCACCCGAACGCTGTGCATAGCTGAAAACAATATTGCCGGCAGCACAGCGTAAACGTGACACTACCTGTCCGGCAAACTCCAATTCACGGGCAAAGCTGGCATGCGGCATCTGCAGTTCGTCCTGCAGGCGAAAAGGGATAAAGGGGTTGGGACGTGGATAAGCGGGCAAGGTGGCGGCATCCAATCCCATCACCCAGAGATGATCGAAATGCAGTCCCGACGATTCCAGTAGACCGACCACCTGAACCGGGCCGCTCGCGCGTTGCGGTTGAAATTCTGTCTGCGTGGCGATTCTGCGTATTATCCGCAGCGCCCGGTTGCGCTCGATCGGTTTGGCGGTTGGATCAATTGCAGCAAAGCGGCTCAAAACTTTGTCGTACCAGGCTGTGACCGCCTGATAACTGACACTTGATAAAATAGCTCCCTGGGGCCAGCCACAGGATTTCAGCTCAGCGGCGAAAAGATCGGCCCACTCTTCTGCCGTGACCGCGCGTTGACCAGCAGCCTTCATACTGGACAGAAGATCTTCAAAACCGGAAAGTCCGCCAAACTCCTTTGCTAAGCGCAGCAATGCGGCAAGGCTGAATTGTTGTTGCTGGAAAGCTCTCAAGCGCCGGTCAAACAGGGCACGACGATCCGCCTCCTGCTGACTGCCGCTGATAAAAGGGGTACGCAACAGGCAAGAAACACGATCCATGGACATCTGTGGTTGAACATCCAGACAGGCCAGAGCTGCGGCAATAACCCCCTGTTGTACCAGGGGGGAACCAAGCGAAAGGCCGAACACGCTGGTTTCATCGAATTTTATTGCTGCTAGCGGATCCATTTGCTGCCCCAGGGCGCGCTCAATCTGTGAACGGCGACGCTGCAGATCGGGCACAACAATGCCAATAGAATCAACCCCCTGTTCCAACAACAGCCGCACCCAGCGCGCCATCCGCAGCCCTTCGTCATCTTCATCGGCGGCGGCATAACGGATAACCCGCCCCACTGCCCCGCGGGTCATATCGAGTTCACTGCAATGGTGTCCACATTCATGCATCAGGGCTTTAAGTCTGACGACACCAGGCGGCAACTGATCGAAACCGACCAGCAGTATTTTCTGCGGCAGAGATAATTGTTTGTTGGCAAATGCGTCAAGAATACGCGTTGACAGCCCGCCCTCATCGAGCCACTGCCGCTCTTCACATAGCCGCAGGTACTTGCTGCGCCAGCCCATAAACATGTGCTGGTCCTCGGTTAACTGGTTGCGCTCAGGGACCAGAGCATACTCACTCAATAGATTATGGGCGCGCACCGCCGTATCGGTGGTGCAATCAAGATTCATCAGCTCCAAAGAGGAACCGCGAGTCACGGAGGCGATCAAGGTTTCCCACTGATGGTGTTGCTGATATGTTGTCAGCAGGCGCCCGCTTTCGCCAATGGCAGCTAAACCCTGCTGCAACCAGGCGGTGTAGGGATAGATAGGCGCACTGGGCCATACCTGCAGCTGTTTGGCGACCATCGAGCGGTCATAAACTGTGCGCAGATGCCGATACAGGCGCTTGTTTGCGGTAAGAACGACAGCGCCCTCTTCAACAGCCGTAATAACCTGCTGCGCAAAAAGGTTGATCATGATAACTCTTTCGCAACACAAGGAAGGAACAGGGCCAAGCCGGCAGAAATTCAACCGTCATAAGTACCATAGAACGATCAGCAATTCAAACCTGGGGGTACTGAAAACTGCGGCGGGGTCATGGCGTTTTTCACTACATTTGCAAATTTTTTTTCGCTACAATAGCAGTAACTGTTCAGCACCGGATCGGGGCTCCTATGACAAGGGACGCTTTTCGTCATCCATGACCGCTTGTTGTCGCCGTCCATGGCGACAAACACCCTTGCTGCAGGAGCCCCGATCCGGCGCAAGGATAGTGGTAAATAGTTACCAATAACAAAGCTGTCTGCTGCCGGAAATAATCGGCCCGGGCGCTAATCATAGACTGGTGTCTTAAGTGTTCCTCCGACCCTTTGTAGCATAGCTTACAACCATATACTGTACAGGCAAACAATGAACAGTGAACCGGCAGACTTTGAACTCACACCAGCATCCACCCTCATCCGCGGCTTCTGGATTGACCTCGGTAGCCGGATGGAAAAAGACTCCGGCTGGATACGCATCGAATGGCTGATCGCCAATCGTCTGGAATTAGTCAAACCAGGGGAAACCGCTGTCGGGCAGTTATACCGTTATCCGGTCGACAACAGCCTCTGGCATTACTGGCTGGTTGCGCCGCAGATGGCAGATGGTGGACCACCTGCTCTCGAAAAAATCAGTGAACAGCAGGCGGCAACAATCTTCGGCTACGGGTGATCGTTATCATCGTTACGCCGCTTGACCGGATGACACCCTGCTACCCAGCCCCCCATGTTATCATGGCAATGACGCAGTCGTTCTTTTACCCAAGACAGAAACGAAAGATCCATGAAAACGATCAATCTGGTTATCTATTTCCTGTTGGCTCTGGTCATTGCTTTTGGACTGTCGATCTATTTTCACAGTCGCATCGATGACCTCAGTGTCAGCGACCCAGTCATTCCGGTGCCCCTGGAAGAACCGCTAAAACGCCCGGTGGTACGCTACCCGGTGCCGGACAGCGTGCCGGCACCAGATCAGCCTCCTGCACCGCAACAACCGGTTGCAGAGGTAGCACCGCCGTCGAGCGACCCGCTCAGCACCTTGCCTGAACAACTGCCAACCATTGACGAAAGTGACGTTCTGGTCGATCAGGCCCTGGTTGATGTGCTAAGCGGTCGTGCCTTTAGTAACTTGGTGATTATTGACAGCTTTATTCAACGCCTGGTGCTGACCGTCAATAATCTACCGGAAAAAAAATTGCCTTTAGCCCATGTCCCTTTTGAATTTCCTGAAGGAATCTTCATTGCGGCGGGTGAGGAAGAAAACCTGCGGATTTCTGATGAAAACTACCAGCGCTATGTCCCGTACCTGGATCTGCTTGAGAATACCAACCCGGACACGGTTATCAGAGTCTACGTTTATCTCTATCCGTTGCTGCAAACCGCCTATCAACAACTGGGCTATCCTAACGCCTACTTTAATGATCGACTGGTTTATGTGATTGGCCATCTGCTGGAAACACCCAACCCCGAGGATCCGCTGGCCTTAAATCACCCATCGGTGCTCTATACTTACGCCGACGTGACGCTGGAAAACCTTTCTGCCGGGCAAAAGATCCTGCTGCGGATGGGTAAGGAGCAGCGTACCCGTGTCATGTCGGTGTTACGCAATTACCATTTTCGCCTGACCCGCCTGCTGCCATAATTGCACAGACAGTTATCCCGGCAACAAACGCAGAGCCTTCAATGTCTTTGGCGGCGCTCAGGTCCCGCATATTCATCACTGTCGCTTCTGCGTATCGGATCTAAGCCGACATAAGCCCATCCTTCGCCACGCTGGAACTTGACGATCATATTTTCTTCTATGAGGATCTGCAGACTGAGTGGATCTACCTGATCCATCATTCCATCCTCATATACAACCGGCACGCTCAGCATGGCATTCCTCCATCGGCAAATAGATTTCCTGTCATTGTAACTGATTTTATTCATATTTCAACTCTTGCGACAGAACATTCAACTTACCGTTCTCCTGTTAGCGGTTTACCTGTTAGCGGTTTACCTTGACACCCCGGACAGATAGCGCATAATAGTCGGCTGTAAACTTTTTTCCTGTGTGGATTTATTGTCATCTCATCGCAACAAAAAACCACACACCAAAAAAGGTGGACCTTAACAACACCATCTGAATCATCATTTTACTTGGAGGATCAAGCAGTTATGAAGCGTGTATTGCTCTTTGTTGCAACCAACCTGGCAATCATTCTGGTCTTGAGCATTGTGCTGAGCTTGCTCGGTGTAGGCAGCATGCTTGATGAGCAGGGTGTCGGCCTGGATATGACCAACCTGCTCATTTTCGCCTCGGTGTTCGGTTTTGGCGGCGCCTTTATCTCCCTGGCCATGTCTAAATTCGTCGCGAAGCGGATGACCGGTGCCAAAGTGATTACCACCCCCAACAATGAAGCTGAAGCCTGGTTATTACAAACGGTGAAACAACAGGCGGAAATTGCCGGCATCGGCATGCCGGAAGTGGCTATCTATGATGCGCCGGAAGTCAACGCCTTTGCTACCGGCATGCGCCGCAACAGTGCTCTGGTGGCAGTCAGTACCGGATTGCTGCGCTCCATGAGCCGCGATGAAGCCGAGGCTGTCATGGCCCACGAAGTCAGCCATGTTGCCAACGGCGATATGGTCACCCTGGCCCTGATTCAAGGGGTGGTGAATACCTTTGTTATTGTCCTGTCGCGGGTTGTCGGACATTTTGTTGACCGTGTTGTTTTCAAAACCGAGCGGGGTCATGGCCCGGCATTCTACATTACGTCGATTGTTGCCCAGATTGTTTTCGGTATCCTTGCCAGCATCATTGTTTTCTGGTTCAGCCGGCAACGCGAGTTCCGTGCGGATGCCGGAGCGGCACGATTGTCCGGCCGTGAAAAAATGATTGCAGCACTGGAAAAGCTCAAGCGCAACAGCGGCCCGGCGCAACTGCCTGAGCAGATCGCCGCATTCGGTATTTCCGGTGCTAAAGGTCAAGGCATTAAACGCCTGTTCATGACCCATCCACCCCTCGAAGAACGCATCGAAGCCCTTAAGCGCATGGTATAGAGACAACATCCTCAGCCTTGCCATGATATACAGACAACCCAAAGTTTTTTCGGGTTGTCTGTATTTTTTGGGCAAAGGCTACAGATCCGTGACGAGATGACCGACGATGCCGGTAAAAATGTTTTTATCAGCCATTTTGGCATTACTGGAATTGACCGGGCACTGAAATATTCCGCTACCGACCACTACCGATCTTGCCCCACCCTGGGACAGATGATGCTTATGGTTTCGGACTTCTCAATGTGGATAAGGCTCTTTACCTGATCGAAAACAGCCGACCGCCTACGATTTCAGTCAAACCATCGGACCCTTAAGCGCAGGCATCTACGACTGTAAAGTTGTCGTCAATGATGGTCGGGGTGGGGTCAATGAGAGGGCCATTGTGAGTTTTAAGGTCAAGTAATCATCGGCGAGATTAATCGATGTCCAAACCGTTGGCTCAGTCGTTCAACAAGCCATTGATAACCAATTCTCTCCTGTTCCAGACGAACCGAACTACCCAGACTATTGTTGCATAATTCCCGGTAGAGGCAATTCTCAACCTGATTCAGCCTTGTCAAATTGGTTATTTTGGGCTGGGTTTCAGTACCCCAGACGCGTTGGTGCGCCATCAAGGTCGATCGATCCATCAACAGTGATTCAGCGTGCGGGAAGTGTCCGCGTAATTGGTGAAGAATGGCAAAACCGTGGGTATCAATATCGCCCCAATAGTGGATATGTTTTCGCTGCAGCCAGGATGCCGCAGCCAGATTGGCAAACCCGTATCCACCACCAAAAATCACCATGGAACCGGCGACCTGCGGAAAGGCAAGAAAGTTGATTTCATTTTCGGTAATAAACACCGTTGAAATCGGCAGATCAAGGTCAGCAAAGGCTGTTTGCGTGACAACAAGATCCTGATCAGATCGCGTCGGCAATAAAGGGATGTTTGGATCCAGCAAACGAAAACGCACCCGCACCGGTTTATCGAGAAAGCCGTAACGCCGACAGAACCCGCCACTGCCTGAAAACCTGGCATCGGTTGCATCTTCAGGCACAACCAGATCGAATAATTCCGTCAAAATGCCGCGATACTCTTCAATGAATTTGCTGTGGACACCTGGCAGATCGATCTGGCGCAAATAGATACCCGGGCGCGGATTCTTTCTAAGCCAGTCAACCACATTCAGCAGTTGTGGCCAGACACTTTCTAATTCAAGAACTTTCAGTGGCCGCTTGACAAGCCAGGGGAGCAATTCGGGTTGTTGTTCGCTGGTTAATGCCACCAGTGTGCGAAACTGCCCGGCGCTATGCATTTTACCGATCAATTCAAAAGCATCGTCTAAGGTATCGACCCAGATTGCGGCGGGAATATCATTATTACCAAGAACCGGGTGATTGATGCGGCGCCATTCAATCCGGTAGTTCCCGGACCCTGCGCTCAAGCGCGCAATCCAGCCCCTGACCTCGGCAAAAGAGTCACTCAACTCCCTTGAATTAGGCCCCTTAAGTTGCAAACGCCGAGGAAAACCCGCCTCTCCGCTCACCAGCGCCGACAGCAACAGACCACGATCCCACAGCCGCTTGACTTGTGTCTTCAGATCAGCCGGTATCGTCCATTTCATTCCTTGAGCCTCTGCTTTTCAGCCCGGTATTCCTCGATACTCAAATTGCGCAAAACCGAAGCCTTGCCATCTTCGTTGTAAACAAAACCAACGCAGGCGACAAAAGGTTCGATGATATGGATTTTCTGCAACGGGGTAACAATCAATAGTTGCAGATTGAGTTGCGAAAAAAGCTGCAAGCCATACTGGGCCGACTCGTCGGACCCACGCCCGAAAGCTTCATCGATGACAACAAAACGAAACGAACGCGAACGGATTACCCCCCACTCAAGGCCGAATTGATAGGCGAGGCTGGCGGCCAATACGGTATAGGCTAGTTTCTCTTTCTGTCCCCCGGACTTGCCACCTGAGTCAGCATAATGTTCGTACTCACTGTCGTCTTCGCGCCAGCGCTCGGCGGCAGCAAAGACGAACCAATTGCGCACATCCGTTACTTTGGCGGTCCAGCGTCGATCAAGGTCAGAAAAATCTTCGCGCCCACGAAAGCGTTCAATGATCCGTTTCACCTGAAGAAACTTGGCCTCTGAATACTGGGGATTCTGTGAACCGCGCAAGGTATCATCGGTGCAGGCACGCAACTCGCTCTGGAATTCTCGAATCTCAGCATCTAGGGTCAGCTGAGCTTCAAGGCTGATATAACGGCCCGGATTGTAGTCGATCTGGGTTAATGATTCGTTGATCCGGGCAATCCGCTCCTTGATGGTTTCGCGCTCACGAGCTAATTGTGATTGAAAATTCGCCACTTCACGAATGGTATTTTCATTCAACAACTCCTTGAAACGACTCTCGAAACGCGGTAGATCGTCGGCCTGAAGCTGCTGCAGCATCGTTCTGAATTCGGAACCGGCGGCAATATTGACATCGGCATCACGGGTTTCAAGTGGCCACTCTTTCTTGTATTCCGCCATGGCTTTGATAATTTTTTCACCCAACTTGCTGAGCTTTCTGTCTTCGTTATCAATCCGGGTCTGCAGCCAGTCGCGCATGTCGCGTTCCCGATTGTCACAGGACTCAACTGTCAGCTGATGACTTCCCAGGGCTTCTTCCCGCAGCTCCTCAAGAACCGAAAAGCGCTGCACGGTAGCGTCGGGCAGATCCGCCAGCAACATCTGAGACTGTTGCTGCAATTCTTTGGCATCACTGATTTTTTGTTCGGTGCGGGCGCGCTGATCGTTGCGATCTTTAAGTTTTTGCTCGATCCCGCTGATGGTCTCCTCAACGCTGTGCAGCTGATCCATCAAGGTCTTTAACAGATCGGATGCCGCTTCCAGTTCCTGCCTTTCGGTTTCCAGCCGGGCGACGGCAACAGCGACAGGCTGCCAGTCCAGCTCACGATAGTCCGCATATTCTCCAAGCTTGGACAGGGTTTGCAGACGTTCTTTCAGCCTCGACTGTTCCTGATGCAAGGTACTGATGCGGCTGCCCAGTTCCGCCAGGTGGTCTTCCTGTTTTTTGGCTCTGGCTTCAAGTACCGCGATCTTTTCGGCGTTACTCCATCCCAGCACATAACGACTGCGATCATCGAGAGGGTGGCGATCATCTTTTTCATGACGTTCTCCCGGCGCCTTGATCTGTCCGGCAGGTGTGACGGCGCGCTTTTCGCGACGAAATTGCTCCTGTGTGAGACAGCAGGCCAGGTCAAAGCGGTGGGCTACTTCCCGTTCAAGCCAGTCGTAAAAGGGGGAATCAGGCTTGACCAGCAGTTTACGCACCAGGGAATCGGGGTGAAGGGTCGGCAGTCCGCCCCGCTTGACATCACGGACGCGGAAGTAGACCAGTCGACCACGCAGGTTGGTTTGATCAACCCACTGTGCTACCCGGGCATAGTAGGTATCAGGGACCAGCAACGACAAACCAAAGTTATGCAGCAGCCGCTCAATCGCCCCCTCCCATGAGCGTTCTTCCTCGCGTACCTGCATCAATTCACCGGCAAAAGGCATCTCAGCTTCGGGCAAATTCAGCGTCTTACTTAGTGAACGCCGCAGGCTGATCTGCTTTTCATCAATATTGCTCTTGCGTGATTTCAAACCGCTGATTTCGGTTTTAAGCTGGTCGTACTCACCACGACCCTGGGCAAAGAAAACCCCGGCCTCATTGATCTCGTTCTGAACGCGGATTTCTTCATCCTCTGCTGCTTGCCGTTGCTGTGAGATCAGCGCCTGTAAACGTCCGAAGCCTTCCATTGTCGCTGGCGGCGCCTCACCCACCAGATCCAGAAGCTTCTCATAACGGCGGGCTTTTTGGCGACGTCGGTCAAGCTCTTCCTGATGACGACGAATCTCCTCACCAATAGCAGCAATGCGATCGCCACCATTTTCAGCAATATTGCGGCGCAATTCACGTTCCTGCGCTTGTCCATCACGGCGTTGTTCATCAAGTCCGGCAATAGCCGACTGATGACGACTTAGATCCTCATTCAACGCTATCAGGCGTTTTTCCAGTAAACTCAATTTTAAACGGGCAAACCAGGGGCGCAGGGCATCGCGACAACCACGTAGATTTTCAGCGGTCCGCGACAGTTGCTGATGGCGATCACAATCAGCCACCAAAGGTTCCAGTACCTCGACCTGGTGTTTGGCCTTTAAAACCGCCTCATGAGCCCGGGTAAGATCCTCAAAGTGGCCAATCAAGGCAACGATACGCGGCGCCACGTCAAACGCCTCCAACATGTGGCTGCGAACAAAATCGGTTAAATTACCGACCGATTTGAGAGACACGGTCTGATGAAACAGTTCCAGGGCCTGGTCATTATTGATACCAAAACGGCGCCGAAACCAGGAACCGTATGGAGGAAAACTGTCGAACAAATCCACGCCGCCGGCGCGAAGCTGCTTACGCAGCCCGCCGATCTCGCTGCCGAAGCCCGAGAAGTCAGCACTGATGGAAAGATCGCGCTCGCAGGCCACATACAACCGTGCCGGTTGGGTGCTGGTGTCCTTGGTCCAGAAGACCTGGGCCAGGGTTACGGTTTTGTTGTAACCGGCATTGTGAAAAACCCCGAGGATGACCGAATAGCAGTTCGTATCACGCAGGGGAACCGGCTTGGTACTGCCCAGGGCTTCCTGACGCTCGGATTTGTAGTAGCCCTGCACATAGGATCGCAATGAGCGCTCGCGGCTGTCGGCCCCGGCCGCTTTATTGTAGGCAACCCGATGACTCGGCACCAGCAGGGTGGTAACGGCATCGACCAGGGTTGATTTACCGGAACCGATGTCACCGGTTAAGAGGGCGTTCTTGCCACCGGTTCGCAAGGTCCAGACCCGCCCGTCGAAAGTGCCCCAGTTGAAAACTTCAAGACGATGCAAGCGGAATCCGGCCAATTGATCGTCGCCGATAAATTCCAGCTCCAGGTTTTCACTCATCTGTCCCCTCCGCTGCACCGCTTAATTGCTGCTGATATTCAGCCAGACGTTGATCAAAATCGGCAAGCCACTGGGCATCGACATAAGCCTTGATGATTCGTCGAACTTCAATCATCTGCCCCTGCCCGCGCAAGCGCCGAACAAAGCCGAGTTCGGCAACCTTGTTCAGGGTCGCGTCAACCTGATCCATCAGCTTGACTTCGTTACTCCCTTCAGGCAGAAAAATGCGGATTAATTCCACCACCTCTTCACGAGACAGGATGAGACGCGTCTCCCCGGCCTGGGCATCGAACTCGGCCAGCTTTTTGCGCAACAATGCCAATAGCAGACTGACGGGATAGGATAGTTGGCGGCGGGCGATCAGCCGTGGAACACTTGCAGTACCCTCCTCATCTGTTTCCGGGCGGGAACGTAAAAAGGCATAGCCTTCTGCCTCATCGACAATCAGCTCCAGGCCGATCACCGCAACATAATCCTGAACACTGCCTTGCAACTGCAGCAAAGAAGTCCACAGCCCCTGCTGCTCTTCACGATAGACCACCCCTTTGAGCAAGGGCACCACGACCAGTGACAGTTCGTGGGGAGGGTTGCCCGACTCGGCACGATCCTTTTGTATATTATCCGTCATTGGTTCCTCAGTAAGATTATCCGTGGCAGACTCGCCCGCCGCACCACTCCGTCATCTGCTTCCCAGCTGATGTGATCCTCCACCTCATCATCAACCACGGTATCAGGCCAGTCACCAGCTAGTTGCAGATAGGCCACCAGTTCGGCCAGTCCATGGCGCAGCGGATAGCGGGCAACCACCTCGGCAAGGCTGACCTGATGTTGCCCCTTCAGCGCCTGGCGAATATGGTCAGTAAGTTCCGCACGGTCAACGATAATCTGGGCATAAAGGATAGCCGCGTCAACATCAGCGTCCCCTTCATCCATCACCAGATCAGAAATCACCGGCTTAAATGGGGCGCGATAGAGCGGCCTTTCCAGCGCCAGGTCAACGCTAACGCTGGTGTCGGACAGGGGCATAAAATTTCCCACCGGCTGATGCTCCCGTAAATCCAGGGCGCGGCTTTCAACACTGCGGAGGATATCCATAATCCGCCGATTTTCCAACCATGCCTGATCATCTAGAAAACGGCGTAACTGCTCCGACAGGCGCGCTACCGTTCTTTGGGTATGCTCCCCAGCTTCCAGCCAGTCGTAGTGAACCCGTTGCAATCGGATATCCGGGCGCATCTCAAGGATTGGCGGTAACGCCAGAACCTGTTCAAGCAGCCGGCTCAATTCTTCCTGGCGCGACTGGGACATGAGAAAATCCCAGAAAGCGCGAAAACTTTTACCCTGGTCCGAATCTGCAATGGCATCCCGTTCCCCCATAATCTGTTCGAGTAAAGCGCCCTTGGCCCCCTCCCACCGGGCAATGCGTTCACGTACACGGCGGTCGAGGGTGCGGAAGTTATGCTCCACCTCACGGAAATCGGTCAACAGCTCACGCGCCAATTGTAGAAATTGTTGAAAGCGATCCTTCAGCGCTGTTTCATCGAGGAGCGGGATGTTTCCCGCCATCACCTGAGCCATTTCCGCGTCAATCTCATTGCGGCGCTTCTGCAATTCCGCCAGGCGCAGTTGCGGATCATCCTGACTCCCCTCATTCATTTGCCGCAACAATTCAAACAGAGTCAGCAGTCGCGATTCTGTACCGACAAAAGAACGTTCCGTCAAACTCTCCAGCCAGGTCAGGGCTTTTTCCGTCGCCGGAGTCAGATCAAAGTGGGGTTCATCGGTAGCGGCTGGATAAAACTTGCGCAACCACCCCTTGTCATTATCAGCCCAATCATTCAGATAAGTTTGTGCGGAACCGGGAAACGCACCGCTTCCCAATTGTTGGCGCAAGGCAAAGAGTTCATCCTCCAGCGCTTCAACCAGATCAGCCTGAGCCATAACCCGCTGGTTAGGTACAATAAAAACCCGCTGCAAAAAACTCGCAACCAGCGGCGCGTGCTGAGCCCGCAGCAGGCGCCAGGCCGGGTGATTTGCCCGCAACAGTTCTAATGTGGTGAAATCAAATGGCATGAATGTTTATTCTATCGAATGACCAGCGCTACGACTCCGGACGCTGTCGCAAAAACACGTCACATCATCAACCAGCACTGTTGCCAACTCAGCAGGAATATCGCCACCCTGGGCAAAGCTTAAGGCCCGCAGCAGCAGTCCGATCTGATCATAATCGAGGATTCCACCCGGCAGTGCTTCTGTATAAGCCCATACACCGGCTTCTGTTCGGCCTAAAGGAGTTTCGCGACCTGCCCGATCTGCTACCGCACACAACAGAGCTGTCAAAGCCAGATCAACAGCGCTGTCCGGCATCTGCTGATCCAGCAATAGCCGGGCGGCGTCAATTTTCTCTCCAGCCTGGCGCTGTAACCTGGATTCGCTTTTCAAGGCTTGAGAGGTGGCAACGTCATAATAATTGTGCATCCCCGCAAGCGGCGTTGCTCCGCCTAGTCGCTGCAAACCTTTTAGCGCTAAACGATCGATCAAGGCAACTGGCAAATGCTTCGATAAGCCTTCGGCACGGAGATCATCATCACTATCGACCTGATCGAGGACAACTACCAGTCCACCGGCGGACCCAAAAATCTGTTCAATACGCAATCCAAAAGCCTGCTGCAACGCCTCGATACAATGGCTAATTGCAGCTTCCTGTTCTTGATCCGTATACCGGCTCGGATTTGGTTCAATGGATGCAACATTTGCCGTCGCGTGCTCCACATTTTCGGCTGTAGTCTGTGCCGCTTCGTCAGTAGCCTGTCGAGATCCAGACAAATCCTCAATCAGGGTATCAAGCAGCTTTTTTGACACTCCGACAACATCCTCGGTAGCATCCTCATTAATAACATTATCAAACAAATTCTGCTTATTCCTGACCAGGGAAAGATTGGCGCGTTTTTTCAGGCTACGAATAACCACCTGATAGCGCCGGGGGAAGTGGGTTGCAGACGCTACCGTTTCTGCCTGCCACACACCAAACCAGGGCTCACCACCTAAATGCTCCACCTTCACTTCCGTTCGGCCGCGCTGAACCCGGTCGCGGATCGCCGAATCAACAGCAGAAAACAATTGCCCAACGGCATCCTTTTGCTCCGCGTAAGCATAAAATACCGCCACCATGTGACAACAGATTCCTGACCCATCCTGACAGGAGCATTCCAGTACAAGTTCATCTTCCGCAGCACAGATCTCAACGGTACATGGGTACTGAAGCGCTGAGTCCTCTACCTGCGCCCAAAGCCGTGTTTGGCTTTGGTCAACATCTAACACCCGCTTTTCCTTGAAAAAACGCAATCCATCATTAACCGTCTCTATTGAAGCTATCTGCTCCAAACCTTCACGGTCAAAGTAAAAGGGGTCCTCCTGCTGATGCTCAAAAGTGTAATGCATTAATGTGTCTCCCGATCAGGTTCGGTTATTGTAAAGATATCCAATTCACTACAGGCGGACAGCTTGCGCCGCGGAATTTTATCTATGATGGCTTCTCATACCAGAATTCAATCCTCTGGGAAGTTCCTGTTCTCATTTTAATCCTTCCAGATATTTTTCAAACCTGCGGCACATACGCTCGAAGGCTTTTAATTCGGACTGGGTCATCTGGTCGTAATGATCAGGCAGAATACCGTCATCAGCGACCGCTTCGCACAGCTTCTCCAGCGGATCGTCCTGATACTCCTCGTGCAGGGAAACATCTCGGATGATCGTGCCGCCAAGCAACCAGAGATGGCCACGATACTGGGCGAAGGTCTTTTTTGGACAATCCCTCGTCATAAAGCGCCTGCAGAAAACCGCCAAACCAGGGCAACAGCTTCTGGCCGTAGGCGAGATCTTCCGCAACGCCCATCCAGCTCCTCGGCCACCTGTCGAAATCCGGTGTCCAGGCGCGAAAACTCACTGCCTCACTGTTCCTGACCATATTCACATCACCCCCAAAATCCACCCCTCGACCGGGGCAACAGGACATTGGCCGGGCAGCATGTCCGGCTTGAGAAATTTGCCGAGGCTGCCATCCATATCCACCTGTCGCAACCAGGCGGCAGTGACATAGGCATCGTGCTGGTCTGGTGTGCGGCCTTCACATGGAGTGCTCTTGCTCCACAACGACGGGTAGACTTCGACCAGTGCAGACTTACCCGCAGGAATTTCCCAGCCATCGAAGGGCCAGAAGTGAACCCGGCCGCCAAGCTGATTGCGCAGATAGCGCAGCCAGGGCAGCCCGGCGTGGGTCGATTTGGCTACCGAACCGGGTACGTCGAAATGAAAGACCGACTTGGCCCCGGCTCGCTCCTCGGTGATCCGTCGCCAGCGGGCGCTGCCGGACCGGGCCTCGCCCTCGCCCCGTGAACCGTGGCGAATGAAATCGACGTAGGTGTGTTCGTCATCGGTCGGCCAGTGCTTCTGGAAATCGTCGAGGAAGCTCGGCCAATCCGGTTCCAGGTGGTGAACCTCGAAATACCGCAGGGGAAAGGAAAAACCGTGGTCGAGACCAACGATGGTCGGCACATCCCCGGATAACCGCACCGCCAGCCATTCCGCCAGGCCGCGCCGGGTCCAGTATTTGCGCGGGCTGGGCGGCGGCTCCACTTCTACCGGCATAGACTCGCGGCTCGCCTCGTAAACCCGAAGTCCCTTCAGACTGGAATCCGGGGTTTCCGCGCCGGAGTAGTCGATACCGATATATCGTTGGAAGGCAGGATGCGTCATAAACTCACTTTCAGAAATTTACTTGATCGCTTACTTGGTCGGTACTTGATCGCTGAGCCAGGGCATGTCGCATGCCGTGTCGCGAGTTTGTCGCAAGTTTCACCCCCCAAGTCAGCCCTCAAGTCGAGCCCATCTCAAAATGGATCGGGGCGCTGCCGACGGCAGTTATCCGACTTTTCCGGATAACTGAATCCTTTTCATGATGCCGTCCGCCGCTTTTCCTCCTGACGAATTATTAAGCATTGCTTAACAGTTGCGGTCTCAGTTCTCTAAAATCTGAACTATCCGGAATTTCCGGACAGTTGCCACACTGAGGCCGTCTTCACCAGCTATTCGAAAAATTCGAATAACTGTGCTACCACCCGCTTTTCACCATCACCGACATTTTGTTGCAAGCCGTGTCGCGAGTTTGTCGCGAGTTACCCATCGCCGTGCCGGGCTATCACCTGGCGGCCCTTGTCGGTCAAGCGGTATTTCTGCAAGCGGCTGTTGGGCTTGTCGGGGATGGTCATTTCAATCAGACCGGCATTCAGAGCCGGGAGCAGATAGGCCTTGAGAAAATGCTCATCGTCTTTCAGCCCGAGCGCCT
>NZ_JCBCBS010000011.1:0-1079 GCF_059864205.1 Pelovirga sp. | reverse complement strand
TGGTCAATCGCGCCAAGGATATATTCCCGCGCAAAGTTATCCGACCGCGCAAAGGTGATCTTTATGTTGTCCTTGAATATATCCTTACCCTGCGTCCTGGCCGTCACGGTAAAATGGGATGCGCGGTAAACCCCTGCAGGGGATGATATATCAACCGCCGTCGAATTGACCCGTGTCACCGCTGCGCCTCTCGTAAACTCTAAAAGATAGAGCGGTTTTCCGTCTTGTCGGCTTGTGTCTGTTGCGCTATAGCTCACGCCGGAACCTCCATAACTGGTGCGGTCAGTTGACTGTATTTATTGTGTCTGATGGTGATCGTGTCAGCATTCAGCCGCACAAGCGATAAAAAGCTGATCATATCAAAGTCCTCAAGATCCCTGACTCCTATCGGAGAATCAAGGGTGATAGCAGAAACCCCGCTGACCGTTTGCGCTCCGGTAATATCGCGGAACAGGGACGACCCATCCTTAAAAAATATCACGATGGATTGCGGCAGATTGCCGTAAAGATCAATCAATATCGGCTCAATCTGGATTGACGTTTGAAACTCCGTCGTTCCTTCAAGCGGTTGAATGTCGCGGTTGAATGACGGGATATAAAAGACCTTCTGCCGACCGTAACGGGAGTGTAGCCACGCCCGTAAATCCCAAAGCTCTTGGCGATTTTCGGCAAGGTAGTTGATCGTCTGCGCAAAGTCCGTGTAGTCCTGTTTTGTCTCGACAATGACTGCGCCTTGTCCGTTGTCAACTTCCGTAACGGGTCGATGAATACGCTCGTTCAAGCTGCGCGAAAGGATGAAGCTACGGTCAGTGACCACCGGAATATCGTTGTATGTCGGATAGCTTGACGCTTGTGCTGATAGGTCGATGTTTTCCTCAACCGCGAACCGTGCCGAAGCCTCTTGTAGCCCTGCGCCCGTCCTCATGATACTTACCCCTTCTGGAGTCCTTGCAAACCTCACAGGGATAACAGCAGCGCCCGTATAGCTGGCAAGAACAGGGCGCACAAGAGTAATCCGGTCAGCGAGGACTTGATCAATCTCGACCACCTCATAATTTTGATGTGTCGAGTAAATAAGC
>NZ_JCBCBS010000104.1:0-4316 GCF_059864205.1 Pelovirga sp. | reverse complement strand
GTCGCCATGGACGGCGACAAAAAGCGGTCATGGATGACCCAACGGGAAACAATCGCGTCCCTTGACATAGGATTCAAAGGCCCGGTGCTGAACAGATACCTATTTCTTCTCTGGGACTATTATCGACTGTATTGGGGTCCTTCTTTAGTTTTTTCGTAATTATTCAGCTCTATCGTTGCCGCAGGGCCGGGAGGCCTATGACAAGGAGGTCTGTCGCCATGGAGGGCGCCAGTCAAGCAGCCATAATGGTGCTACTTGCCACCACCCATGATGTTTCCCCGGGATTGAGCAGTTGCCCGACGATAGAAGGTTTCCCGGTCCCGACCAAACCCTTCAGGGTACAATCCTTCGGTCTCGCCATTAGTCAATGTCTGGGGGGAGTGGGGAGTGGGGAGTGGGGAGTGGGGAGTGGGGAGTGGGGAGTGGGGAGTGGGGAGTGGGGATCTAGGCCTGCCGCGCCTTGCGCTTACGCAGACGTTGCACCTCGTGTACACGTTTTTCCGCCAGCTTGATCTGCTGTTCCTGGCTGCCGGCTACCCCTTTGCGCGGCTGCGGTTGGTGTAACTGATAACTGCCGTCGGCCTGCATCTGCCAGCCATTGACGCGGTCATTCAGCTGCGTCTCCAGCATCTCGAGTAACTGCCGACGCAGCTCGGGAGTGCTGACCGGGATCAGGGCTTCTACCCGATATTCAAGATTGCGCTTCATCGCGTCGGCCGAGCCGAGCAGCAACTCTTCCTCACCACCGTTGTGAAAATAGTAGATGCGGGCGTGTTCGAGAAAACGTCCGACGATTGATACCACGCGGACGTTGTCCGACAGTCCGGCAAGCCCCGGCCGCAGGCGGCAGCTGTCGCGTACCAGCAGATCGACCTTGACCCCGGCGTGGGAGGCCCGATAGAGAGCCCGGACAATCTGCACGTCCTCGAGGGCATTCATCTTGAATATAATCCGCGCCGGATTGTTGCCGGCATGGCTGGCAATTTCCCGTTCAATTTTATCGAGCAGGGCTTTTTTAAGAATTTTCGGTGCCGGTAGCAGACGCGTATAGTTGCGCTTGGGGGTAAAACCGGTGGTCAGGTAATTGAACAGTTCGGTAGCATCACGCCCGACATCCTTATCATAGATCAACAGCCCCAGATCAGAATACAAACGTGCAGTGACCGGATGATAGTTGCCGGTGCCGATATGGACATAACGCCGCAATCCCTTGTAATCTTCACGCACCACCAGAATCATTTTGGCGTGGGTTTTTAAGCCGACAACCCCATAGGTCACATGAATGCCCGCCTCCTCCATGCGCGTCGCCAACTTGACATTCGCCTGCTCATCAAAGCTCGCCTTAAGTTCTACTACCACCGCCACCTGCTTGCCATTACGTGCCGCACGGATCAGATAATTGATGATACCGCTGTTGGGGTCGGTACGGTAAAGGGTCATTTTGATGCAGCGCACTTTGGGATCGCCGGCAGCCTCATGCAGGAAACGCCCGACCGATGATGAAAAAGACTCATAGGGGTGATGCAACAGAATTTCGCGGTGATCACGGATACAATGAAAGATACTGCGCTCTTTGGTCAGCAACGGATGATCGAGCGGATGATGCGGCGCATCCTTCAGGGCAGGAAATTCGAGGCGATGCAGTTCCCACAGATCGCGCAGTCCGAGCATTCCTTCGGAAACAAAAACGTCACGTTCTTCATTGAGACCCAACTCCGCCGCCAGACGTCCGCGGTTTTCGAGGGCGACATCCGGTGTCACCTGCAAGCGCACAATGGGAGCAACGCGGCGATGCTGCAGGGTGGTTTCGATCAACTCCAGCAGATCATCGGCATGCTCCTCATCCTTGCTGGTGTTGGCATTGCGCGTGACGCGAAACAGTTCACAGCCAAGGATATCCATTCCGGGAAAAAGCAGATCGAGGTTTTGCTCCATCAACTCCTCGAGCAAGACATAGCGATGTCCCTGCTGCCCAACCCGCTGAAAGCGGTTGGCCCCGGCACCCACCGGCACCTTGACCCGTGCCAGAGACACCTCTTTGTCGCCGGGATAGCGCAGCGTGACAAACAGGTTGAGCGATAAGTTGGAAATAAAAGGGAAAGGATGGGCTGGATCGACCGATTGCGGGGTAATCAGCGGAAACAGATTATCGTAAAAATAGCTGCGTAGCGCTTCCCGCTCGCTACGGGCCAGCTCACGGCAGGAAATAATCTCGATACCGGCTTTCGCCAATGCCCTGAGCAGTTCCTTTAACGTCTGCTCGCGGCGGACGCTCTGGTTGATCATCACCTGACAACAGGCCTCTATCTGTTGCCCGGGCGTGCGCCCGTCGATGGTGACATCCTGAATACCGGTGGCAACCTGCTGTTTGAGACCACCGATGCGTTTCATGAAGAACTCATCCATATTCGAGCCATAGATTGCCAGAAATTTGACCCGCTCGAGCAGAGGCAGTCGTTGATCCGCGGCCTGACTCAACACCCTGCCGTTAAACTCCATCCAGCTCAGTTCGCGGTTGAGATAGAGGGCAGGATCGTTTAAATCAAACTCTTTTTTTTCAGCTGTCACCGGCATCTTCTGCTGGGATGATGGTTTGGGAGTTAGCAATAGCGGCGCGGGTGAATGTGGCATCTGACTCTCCTGGTTGCAAGGAACAATATCACCACAAGGTAGCGTACCTGTGTAAGAATTGTGTGAGGTCGCTGCTTTTTACCCCAACGTTCTGCTCAGACCATGGCAATACACCAAGTTGATGGGTTATGATGGCCGATAGATCTCTTTTTTACATTCTAAACGATTTGCACCTTGTGCTGTGAGGAAATCGACATGACTGACAGCGACAGCACTGCACCGGCAACTACCCGCCTGGCTGCTATCGATATCGGCACCAACTCGATCCGCTGCATTGTCGTGGAAGCTGATGCCCAGGGCACCTTTCGCGTTCTTGATGATGAAAAGTCCCAGGCGCGGCTGGGGGAAGGTCTGACTGAAACCGGGATCATCTGCGCCGCTGCGATCCAGCGTGCCATCGACGCGCTGACGCGGATGAAGCGCATCTGCGCCGGGCTCGGAGCTGAAATTGCGGCCGTGGTAGCGACCAGCGCGGTACGCAAAGCCGGCAACCAATCGAGCTTTCTGGCCCGGATCAAGACCGCAACCGGTCTCTCCATCGACGTCATCAGCGGCGAACAGGAAGCCGAACTGGCAGCACTAAGTGTTCATCACAACTTTGATATGGATCAACAGCGCTTTGCCATGGCCGATATCGGTGGTGGCAGCGTAGAAATTGTCATTGCCGTGGGTGATCACACTAAAAGCATCATTTCCCTTGATCTGGGGGCGGTTTTTCTTACCGAAACCTATTTCACCACTGATCCGGTCGCCGGCGCTGAGCTGGAGAAAGTCCGTAAGATGGTGCGCAAGGAACTAAAAAATCACAGTATCGGCAAAGGATTGGCAGTTTCCTGCCTGATCGGCTCTGGCGGTACCATGACCAACATCGCCGGTATGATCATGGCGATGCGCGGTGAGCAGTATGAATCGGTGCACCGCTACGAGGTGCTCCACTCCGAAGTGGTGCACATGCTGGCGATGATCGCCCGTAAAACCCAGAAGGAGCGTCTGTTGATTCCCGGGCTCAATCCGGAACGTGCCGATATTATCCTTGCCGGCATGGTGGTGGTCGATGAACTGATGCGGCGCTTGCGGACCAACCTGCTGCGTATCAACGGCCAGGGGATTCGCGAAGGGCTCATCCTCCATAGCCTGCAACAACGGCAACTACTGCCGCTACGCGCGGCATCACGACACTGGCGTGATGCCATTCTGGATTTTGGTCGTTCCTGTCGTTTTGACGAACAGCATGCCAAACAGGTCTGTCGCCTGGCGGAAGCCATCTTTACCGCCGTTGCCCCCAGTTACGAACTGAAGGAACGCCAGCGCGACCTGCTCATCGCTGCCAGCCTGCTTCATGATATCGGCTATTTCATCAGCTACGACCGCCACCATCGTCATACCTATCACCTGATCCGCCATGCGGATCTGTTCGGCTTTACCCCGCGCGAACGTGAACTGATTGCCAACATTGCCCGCTATCACCGTAAAGCCAAGCCCAAAAACAGTCACGAAAGTTTCAGCGCCCTGGATCCGGACGATCAGCAACTGGTGCGCCGCCTCGGCGGCATCGTGCGGCTGGCCGATGGCCTTGACCGCCGGCGCAATCGTCAGGTTGAAAAAATTGAGTGCCGACTGACCGACCAAAGTTTTGAAATGTCCCTCATCAGCGCGCGCGAAATGTCGGTAGAACTCTACGGCGC
>NZ_JCBCBS010000094.1:0-9455 GCF_059864205.1 Pelovirga sp. | reverse complement strand
TCTACACACGACCCTACACTCTTTCCCTACACGACGCTCTTCCGATCTAGCATGAAGGCGCTAAACGGAGCGGAATCGGTCTTTTGGGTGCTTTCCTGAATGGCCTGGTAGTACTCGGCCTGGTGCTCGAAGATCAGGCTTTCCACCGGGATATCGGCGAACAAGGGATTCCAGCAGGCCAGAATCAGGCTCTGCCACAGCCGCCCCATGCGGCCGTTGCCGTCGGCGAAGGGGTGGATGAATTCGAACTCGTAGTGAAAGACCGAACTGGTGATGAGCGGATGAGCGTTGGTAGCGGCCAGCCAACGGAACAGATCGGCCATCAATTGCGGCACCCGGTCTGCGGGTGGGGCCATGTGAATCAGCTGCTGCCCTGCCATCAACTCCACGCCGCCATGACGATACAAGTCCCGCCTCGTCGATCAGCCCGGACATCAGCATCCGGTGCGCCTGCAACAGGTCTTTTTCGTGCTCTGGCTTCCAGGTGTCGAATCGGTCGTAGGCGGCGAGGGCGTTTTTCACTTCCTGTACCTCGCGGGGCGGGGCGATGACCCGCCTGCCTTCCAGAATCGCGGTGATCTGCGCCTCGCTCAGGGTGTTGCCTTCGATGGCCAGCGAGCCGCGAATGGTGCGGACACGATTGATACGTCGTAGCCGCAAGGCTCTCGCCTGGTCGGTGAGCACGGTCAGCCGCCCCAGGCCAAAGCTGATCGCGGCGACCCGGTTCAGGATCTCGGGGGTGATAGTGTAGGGTGGCTGGTAGGAGTTCAAAGCGATCGGCAAAGGCGGCCAGCCAGTTTCGCGCCGTATCGCTCTGGCTGTTCTGTACGCCGCTCAAGGACCGGGTCACAGTGGTGCGCAGACTGTTCTCACCAGCACCAGCAATGAAATTTTCGATGAATTGGCGCTTGAGGCGAATAATGCGGTAAATGCCGAAATCAAGGTCGTGATCCTCGAACTGGTACATCTCATTGAGAAAGTCGCGCAGTTGATCAAATTCAGTGATCATGGGAGATCCTTGAGGTGAGGTATTTCAATCAGTTCGGCGGCACGGGTGTAGGGAATAATCGCCCCGGTTGGACATCCCTGCCAAAGTGCTTCGCGATGTGACGCATCGAACACCTGTTTATTGGTCGGAAAAGTTCTGGCAACCAGTGCAATAATGGCTGTTTCCGTTTGACTGAGCGGTGGGACATCTGTCAAATCGGCATTGGATATCTCATCTACCAGATCGCGATAGTTGTTAAGCTGAGGTCCCATCGGCAAAGCCGCATAGGTGGAGCCGGTCATGCTTCGACCAAGATCGCGACAGGCGCTCATGTCGGCATACCAGAGGTATTTGGCCGCGTAGAGCATACGATCATCCTTTTTCAACAATGGACGCCCTAACTGCGCTGCAAATGCATCGAGAACCAGACGAATGCGGGGAATGGAAAATTCACGGTTGCCGGTGTGTTCATTACACGGGTTTTTCTGTAACAGAGTCCGCAACAGGGCATCCATCGACTTGCTTTGAATGACCCCTGACTCCCAGCGTTTGATACTGGCAATGCCGATATCCAGAGCATCGGCCAAGGCCTGTTGCGACAAACCCTTTTCCTGGCGCAGACGACAAATCTCTTCACTGCCGAGCAGGCCAACCGCTTGTCGATAGGCGTCGGCAAGCCGTTCCTGCATGGTTGCCGCCTCATCAATACTGGCGAGTTCCAGGCCACATTCGCCACACTGGTGAATCCTGGCGGTGTAAGTGACATCGACACCTTTAACCTGCGCCTGCTTTTCAAGGTCGACCAGCGTTACTCGCCCCTGACAGCTGGGGCATGTCTCTTTTATGGATTGACTCATTTTGTGGTTCTCCCCTTCTCCCCCGTACTGGTGCAGATATGAAGCGACACCAGGTAAAACCATGCGTTGTAGATAGAAAACTTGTAGTAAACGCGCGTTTCAAATCTCTGGCATGACACCGAAAAAGCCCACAAATCGAGATTGCGAATCCGCTTTTCGTAAGATTTTTCCGGCGGATGATGACCTGCGTAATGATCCGGTCCGGTGTTGTTCAGCAGATCCAGCAAAACCAGCTGCAATTCATGCCGAATCGAATAACCTAGCGCCATGGCGTCGGCAACGATAACATCGGGTTCAATAAGAATAATTCGATTATCGTGGACTGCATCCAACGCGACTTGAAGCTTGCCGTTCAGTTCCTTATGACTCGGTCTTGCCATGGAGCCCCCCAAAATAAACCGAGGCGGCAGGAACCAGACCTCGGCTTAAGTATGGTATCAATTGATACCAATGTCAAGAAATTACATGAATTAATCACCAGTGCTAAAAACCCCAAAAAGGGTTAAACACGCATGCCCCAAGTCGCTCTACCCACGAAAGCTATACGACACAGATGATATCAATTTGAGCCGATCTTAATGCTCGACAGACTAGCAAATTTTCCGATATTCCAGAAGGAAAAAGGCCGGTTAACTTTGACAAAGGCTATTCATTGACGAACAAAACTCAACCGAATCGTGGCCCATTTTTCCCAAAGAGCATAACCACCTTTATTAGTTGCCGGTTTTCCAAAAACTCCATACAGCGATTTCCAGAAACCCGGCGTTGGTTTACCAGACAAACGACCCACCCTAAGGGTTTAGCCGTCGGCCCCTGCGGACTCATAAGCCATGGCGCGGATACGGTGCACCTGTTTCTTGCTGACGGGAGCATTGAGGTAATGTTTGACTCGGGCGATAATGTCGCGGGACTGGATGCGTTCACCTTCCCTGGCATTGAGGTAGCAGGTCAGCACATAGCGTTCGACCCGGTTCAGTTCCGGTTTCCGGATCAGTTCTTCTCGCCTTGTCTAGGAGAATTCGACCCGCGCCATGGCTGAACCAGTCTGGACACCAAGGCAACAAAAAACCCGCCTATTAAGCGGGTTTCCTGACCATCTTGGATTATGATGGATTGTCAAATGGTGGAGGTGGCGGGAATCGAACCCGCGTCCGAAAGCTATCCGCGTAAGGCTTCTACATGCTTAGTCTGTAAATTGAATTTAACCTTGATCAGGCTCCTACAGACAGGATACGGATCAGGCGAGTCTGCTTTTAGTCTCGTTTCGAAGCCACAGTCTTTCTTCAAAACCAGCCCGCTGCAATTAACGTCCCATCAGCCACACAGGCGATGATTAACAGGACGTAACAGCTATTAAGCTGCTAATGCGTAACTAACGTCAGAGTCTGCGTTTAGTTAAGTTGGGCTTTTTTTCGGAGCCAGCCCACTCCGGCATGCGGCACTTCGTTTCCTTCCCCCGTCGAAACCTTGACACCCCCATTGATAAAGTCGTTGAACTGCGATGTTGTAATTATCTCAAAAATAGCGAAAAATAGCAAATCCATCCTGCTTGTTTTTTCCATCTAAACAAACGTTAGGACAATCCAAATCCAAATCGCTATCGGGATCGAAATCGAAAGCGAAACACGTAACTCGCTAGCCAGAGAGGATCAGGCAATCTACAACAGCAAAAACGCTCCCGATAGCGATAGCGATTTCGATTTGAACTTAAGAACCGGTCTAGCCATTCCTGGCTATCGTGCATGCTGCTTCACAGCCTTGGCCATCTCGCGGTCTGCTTCTTTGCTCTTTAAGGTTTCGCGTTTATCATGGAGTTTTTTTCCGCGACCAAGGCCGATTTCCAATTTAATGTAATTGTTCTTGAAATAAATCTTGGTTGGAATCAGGGCCAACCCTTTTTGCTCGGTCATGCGGATCAGCTTGTCGATTTCAGTATGATGCAGCAACAACTTGCGCATCCGCGTCGGATCGTGATTTTCGCGATTACCGTGGGTGTATTCGGCAACATTCATGTTGTTGATAAAGACCTCACCATCCTTGATCCGGCAGAATGCTTCTTTCAAGTTGACCTTGCCGGCGCGGATCGATTTGACTTCCGTTCCGGTCAAAACCAGACCGGCTTCAAACACATCACTGATAAAATAATCGTGATAGGATTTTTTGTTGGTGGCAATGATTTTGATTCCCATGGGTGTGTACGTCCCTTTACTGCTATTTTTTCATCTCAACCGCAACGACAACCGGCATAAAAGCGTCCCGTTTGAGACGGCGGGTCAGATGATAAATCAAACCAAAAACAATCGTCATGCCGGCGACAGCTGATAACGCCATCAGTAATTCCGGATCAAGCGCTGAAAACCCGGAATGGCCAAGCTGAAATCCTAGACCGGCGCCGCTGAGCAATCCCAGCACCGGGAAGATATAGAGGATAAAGGAAGAGCGCAAAAAGTTTTTGCTGCTGGTCGCCAGCCTGACTCGATCGTGTTCCAGCGCCCGCGCATCATTGCGAGCTTCGACCTCGCGCAGCTTACCATGACCGGGCCGACACACACCGGCAGCCTGGCAGGCGTCACAGGCCGTTTGCTTGTGACATTGCACCAGAGCGATACGCCCACCCTCGCGCAGGGCGATCACCGTTCCAAATTCCTCCACCATGGTTGTCTATACCCCGGAAAGCTGCGGCACTCCATTGCGGTAAATTTGTATTATAGCATCCGTGACAATGCCGGAGGTGAAATATTCATGAAGTTCACCGGCAGCGGCAACGGGGGCACTGACAACCTGGAAACTGCTTTTTTTGCCGGTGTTCAAGCTGCCATAATCCTCCCCAACCCCTAGGGCATCTGCTCCCTGCTGCGTTGCCATGGCAAAAATGGTCGGCGCGTCGAGCTCTCCGGCAAACCAGCGAGCGGCAAAATGCATTTCGTCCCAGATCGACAGGCTATCATTGCTGGCCAGACTGTCGGTACCAAGAGCCAGGTTGACGCCGGCTTTTTGCAGCCGCCGGGCTGGTGCCTTGCCAACATTCAGACGTGCGTTACTGCGTGGACATAATGCCAGTGACATCTTGTTGCGCCCCAGCAGCTCGATCTCCTGGTTATCAAGATGAACACCGTGGACCAGCAGATTTTCCGGGAATAATCCGCCGACCTTTTCAAGATAAGCCACAGGGCGTAACCCGCTCGGTGGAGGGATAAACCTCTGCCAATTGATGGCATGGTAAAAACGCTCAGCAATGGCACCACGGCTGTCACGGGTAAAGGTCAGTTCTTCTTCCGATTCGGCAACATGGGTGCAACAGCGCAGGCCGCGGCCTTTACATAGATCATAGATATGGCGCAAATAGCGGTTACTGATGGTATAGGGGGAGTGGGGGGAGAGGCCAAGAACAGTTTCTGCGGCAAAGGGTTCTTCGAGGGTCTGATGCAGGGCTTTTTTCAGCCGGTCGATCATCGCCGGATCCTGTCCCAGGGTTTCAAGGAAAACAACCCCGGCCAGCGGCGCGTTATGATAGACGCTACGCGCACTGTGGTGAGCGAGAATATCCCCGACCACACCGGTTCCGGCTTTGCAAGACTGTTCAATACCGTTCACTAGTGCGTGGCGATAGCTATCGGGGTCGAGGTTTTTTTTAATCTGGATCAGCCGGAGAATCCAGTCAATGAACCCCTTGTGTTGTTCAACCTGCTTTCCCTTCTTATCCGCCCAGTGACAAAAATCGGTGAGCTCCAGATGGGTATGGGCATTGACAAATAAGGGGAGGATAACGGCATCGTCATAGTCACTAACCGTGACGCCGGGATAGGTTTTTTTCAGGGCCGTCAGGCTGTCGACAGCAACAATCCGATCAGCATTGCACAGCAAGGCTCCCCTTTCAACTGGAGAGCTGCCCGCTGTAACCAGGAACCTGGCAGCAATGATCTGGAGGTGCTGTTGCTGCATCATCAGCCGTTCTGTGCTGCCGACTGACAGGTTTCAGCAATGGATGAGAGGATAACCTGTAGATCAGTAGCGGCAACAATCTCAAGCTGTTCCGCCAGTACCGCTTCAAGAATGGCATCGGTAGCCAGGGGATTGGCCAGAACGACACGGAACACGGTGAGCTGTTCCGTTCCATAGACCGCGCTGCGCAAGCGCGTTCTGGAGACAAAGGTCTTGCCGGCCTCGCGCTGACGTTTTTGTACCTCGCGGGTCAACTGATCCAGCAACAGATTCACCTCACGCCGGCGCTGTGGGTCGAGATTGGCCATCTGTTGCTGCAGCCAGGCGGGGTGATAACGGTAAGTGAGGATATTGAGCTCCGGTGCCGTGATCAGCTCAAAGTCGGGATGGGCAACGATCATCTCAGCAAAACGCCGAGCTTTATCGATCCCCAGATCAATCAACAGCTCATAGCCCCGCCGGCCGATGATGGACAGCCCGGCATGAACCAGCATCGCCTTGCCCGGACGTGAACCTTCAAGGGTATGGCTACCGAGATCCTTGGAGCCTTCACGCAAAATATAGTTGGCATGATGCTCAATAGCAGTCAGGCTATGGGGGTCCTTGAAGAGAACCATCCCTGCCCCCATCGGCACGTAAAGTTGCTTATGGGCATCAATGGTGACCGAATCGGCCCGTTCAATACCCTTTAACAAATGGCGATGGGTATCGGAAAAGAGGGTTGGTCCACCCCAGGCGGCGTCGATATGAAAATGGCAACCGGCCTCAACAGCAAAATCAGCCATCTGTTCCAACGGATCGACATGTCCGGTTTCTGTGGTCCCGGCAATGCCGACCAGCGCCAGTACACGCATATTCTGCTGCTGCAGTTTGCTGTAGGCATCACGCAGACACTGCATGTCGATCCGGTTATTCACATCCGTATCCACAATGACCAGTTGTTTGCGCCCGATACCCAGCAGATCGGCGGCTTTGCCGAGGGAATAATGGCCGCGGCGTGACACCAGTATCGCCAGGCCGGCGCAATCAAGATACTCGAGGGTGCGCTGCAGGCCTTCCTCTGCCAGACCGGCAAAATCTTCCCGAGCACCACAGAGGCGATTGCGGGCAGCCCATAAAGCGGTGATATTGGCGATAGTTCCACCGGAACAAAAAGCACCTAGAGCGTGACGACTGTCATGGATCCATTGCTGATAAAAACCGTCATCGCCGGCGTAAATCAAGCGGTGCAGCATCGCCAGTACCTGCCGTTCCATCGGCGTGAAGGCTTTGGACGTTTCTACTTTCACCAGGTTCTGATTAAGTGCCGTCATGATACGCGACAGGGGCAACATAAAATAGGGCAAGGCCGATGTCATGTGACCAATAAAGCCGGGAGCTGCCGTGTGAACCGACTGGGCGACAAGCTTTTCTTTAACGAAGGTGGTGTAATCAGACACAAAGGTCGGTTCATCGGGGATACGGCTACGGGAGAAATCCTTCTCGATATCCTCGAGGCTACGCTCCAGGGCGACCACATGTTTCTGCAAAAAATCAGCAACATTCTGGGTAATAGCCTGGTCAATTGCCCCCAGGGTCGAATCAGGGGCCTCCGGTACCGTAAAGATGCGGTAGAGGTTTTCCAGATTAGCCCGCGCTGTGTCGGTCATGACAGGTCCATCAGATAGCCGTTATCAATCAGTCGGGTCTGACCAACAAAGGCGGCGATAAGCAGCACTGAATCCTTGTCAATCCGTTGCTGCGGTTCAAGGGTCAATTGATGGCAGATGGCAACATAGTCACTGCGAATCAGCGACTGGGCGCCAAGGTGGCGAGAGACGGCGGCTATAACTGTAGCGACCTCCCCTTCCCCCTGTTTGACGAGATCCTGCGCCAGGGTGATCGCCTGCGACAGAGCCAGTGACTGGCGGCGCTGCTCAGAATCGAGATACACATTGCGCGAGCTCATTGCCAGGCCGTCAGCTTCACGGTAGATCGGCATGCCGATGATCTCAATCGGCAGGTTGAGATCTTGCGTCAGCCGCTTGACCACCGCCAGTTGTTGAAAATCTTTGCTGCCAAACAGGGCAACATGGGGCTGGACAATATTGAACAGCTTGGTCACTACGGTACAGACACCACGAAAGTGGGTCGGTCGGCTGGCACCACAGAGTCCGGCGGTGATACCGCTGACGTTGACCTCGGTGGCATAACCTCGCGGGTACATGGCTGCGCTTGAGGGCGCAAAAACCAGGTCAACACCAACTGCCTCGGCCAGAGCACAATCCTGTTGCAGATCGCGCGGATAGTCTTCAAAATCCTCCCCCTGGCCAAACTGGGTCGGGTTAACAAAAATGGAAAGCACCAGCACATCACCGCGGCGGCGCCCTTCTTCGAGCAGGGACAGATGCCCAGCATGAAGAAACCCCATGGTGGGCACAAAGGCAATCGTTTTACCGGCAGCACGCGCGTGCGCCAATTGCTGCTGCAGCGACTCTATCGATTCTACAATCTCCATCCCTTAACACCTACTTGAAGGAGTGATCATCACCGGGAAATATCCCCTGCTTGACCTCGTGGATATAGTCTTCGATGCCGCGCGAAATCACCGGGGCAACATCAGCATAGCGCTTGACAAACTTGGGCGCATATTTGTCGTAGAGCCCGAGCAGATCATGAATCACCAGGACCTGACCATCACAGCCGACTCCAGCCCCGATGCCGATGGTGGGTATCGTCAGCAGGCGGGTAATTTCACGCGCCAGCAGCGCCGGGATACCCTCCAACACCAGGGCGAAGGCCCCAGCTTCTTCAACGGCCCTGGCATCGGCAATCAGCTGCTGGGCCTGTTCCTCAGCTCGACCCTGTACCCGAAAACCACCCATACGATGGATCGACTGCGGCGTCAGACCGATATGACCAACCACCGGAATATCAATATCGACCAGAGCGCGGATAGTGGCCGCCATCGGCACGCCGCCTTCAAGCTTGACCGCCTGGGCACCACCCTCTTTGATCAAGCGGCCGGCATTGATGCGTGCATCACGGATATCGGTCTGATAGGACATGAAGGGCATATCGGTGACCACCAGGGCCTGACGGCTGCCGCGCATGACCGCCTTGGTGTGATAAATCATTTCGTCCAGGGTGACCGGCAGGGTGTTGTCATAGCCGGACACCACCGAGCCAACCGAATCACCGACCAGAATGATATCGATACCGGCTGCGTCCATCAGACGCGCAAAGGGATAATCGTAAGCAGTCAGAACGGCAATCTTGCTCTTGTCCTGCTTCATACGGGCAATATCAAGGATGGTTTTTCTTTTTTCCACGATGACGTATCCTGTTGGTCAAAACAAAAAAAGCCCTCCGTCGCAACGAAAGGCAACAGTCGAAGCACCCGGCTTCACTGCGTAGATTACCATTTCGTCCCGGTCATAATGATCCAGGCGCTTATGTTGCTTCTGCTATGTTAAAAGGCCCAGCAAAACTCCGGCACCAGTTCCGGGTCGCAGGGCTCCTTCGCCAATCAGTCCAATAATATTATCTGGTTATCTATTTGACTCCAGTAAATCAGAAAACAGGATATGGATTCTGCGACTACGCCTCGCTCCGCGCAGAATGACACCCGTTTTTTTCCATCAACGTCCTTCTGTGTCATCCTGCGCGAAGTCGCAGGATCCAGATTA
>NZ_JCBCBS010000070.1:0-1580 GCF_059864205.1 Pelovirga sp. | reverse complement strand
TCGCGATCAAGGGCAATCATCAGGTGCAGCAGTTTTTCCAGTGAAAAGCCCCTGAGCCGTCCATTCAATATGGCGGAAACTTTCGGTTGTGTAATCCCCAGCAGCTCCGCCGCCTGAGCTTGGGACAGATGTCGCTTGTTGATAATCTGCGCGATCTTCAGCGCCAGGTCGGCTTTTGCAAGGCGTTCGCCAGATTCGGACAGTCCCAAATCGTCAAAAACATTGCCGGTGCTTTTTTCGAGCTTGATGTCGTCGTTCATGTCATATCCTTTTCGTGCGCCTCAACGCGCTTCAGCCGGTCTTTGATCAAATCAATAACCGGTTGTGGTGTCTGAATCCCTTTTTTCGATTTCTTCTGAAAGGCGTGTAAAACATAAACCCGGCCTTTGAAGCGGACGGTATAAACCGCCCGATAAGTATCACCGTCGTGATCTTCGACAATCTCAAGAACGCCAGCCCCTTTGAACCCTTTCAGCGGTTTTGCAGAAGGGTGTTTGCCGCCCTGTTGCGCTTGGCGCAGGGCAAAACCCATGACGTCTTTCACGTCCTCTGGAAACGATCTAAGATTGTCTTTACTGTCGCCGACCCAAATGAGTTCTTTATCGTTTGCAGTCATGTTCTTTATACCAATTTAGGAATAATTAGTCAATTGAATGAATGTGACCTTTTGGCAGTTTTGGCAGTACGTCAACTGCTCGTTTTTTTGGTTTCGTGCAGGTGGATAATGTTACCGCCCGTCGGTCGTTCCAGTAGTTCTAGTGCATCCCTGCTGGCACTCGGCATCAGGTGTGCGTAGCGTTCAGTTGTTTTGATGGTATGGTGGCCTAAAATCTCTTTGATCGTGTAGATCGGCACTCCTGCCATTGCAAGCCGACTGGCGCACGTATGCCTGAAGGTGTGAAAACTGAGCTGGTGTTTACGATCCATGCCGACGTTAAAACCTAATTCTTAGATGCTGCGATAAACAACCCGGTTGACCTGTGTCTGTTCGCCGCCATCCCTTGCAGGAAAAACATAAAGACTCTGCTCTGATTCGGGCTGACTGGTTTTGTGATCCAGTCGCCGCTGTAGCATTTCCTTAACACGCGTGGTGGCAATGTGGAGCGTTCTGTCGTCTCCTGATTTGGTTTCAATCAATCGGACGGTTTCGGCCTGCATGATCAACGTCTTGTGACCCGATATGCGTTTCTGCTGCTTTGACAGGAAAGAATCCGAAACTTATTGTCAAGGGTCAGCGTAATTGAGCTGTGAGGCCGAATGACTAGCGGCCCGCTTTTATTCCTGAACTTTGTGGCCATTGCATACCGCCCAGCTGGTTTCACTTAGCATAATTGCCTTATCGATCGTGCGGAAGCCGAATTGACCGGCGCGTGCCGCGGATGTTCTCTTGAAAGGTTCTGTCGTGACCTGTAACCTCCTCATTCCGGCGAGCCAGGTAGTCAGTCGGGTCACCAACAGTAACGGTACCCGAGGTCACACGGGCATAGGTGACCCGGTCAGTTACACGCTCCACTCGAGCACTGGCCACTTCTGATTCGTTGCGACCCAGGCTTTCTTTAGTATAGGGATCAAACAATTCA
>NZ_JCBCBS010000059.1:0-22708 GCF_059864205.1 Pelovirga sp. | reverse complement strand
CGAAAGCATCAAGTTTTAGTCTTCCGTAGCTGTCTCAGATGTTCCAGGCGCTCGCCGATGAGCTTCTCATAGCCACGATCGGTTGGTTGATAATATTGCCGGCCTGCCAGTTGGTCGGGGAGATGCTGCTGATCACTTACGGCACCGGTATAGTCATGGGCGTACTGGTAGTCTTTGCCGTAGTCGAGGGATTTCAGCAATGAGGTCGGTGCATTGCGCAGGTGTTTGGGTACCGGCAGGGCGCCAGACTTGCGTACTTCTGCCAGGGCTTGGCCGATAGCGATATAGCTGGCGTTGCTTTTCGGAGCGCTGGCCAGATAAGTCACTGCCTGGGCCAAACAGATCCGTGCTTCGGGCATGCCGACAAAATGAACTGCCTGCTGGCCGGCTATTGCCACCTGCAGGGCGCGTGGATCAGCGTTGCCGACATCTTCCGAGGCAAACACGACCATGCGCCGGACGATGAACAGGGGATCTTCGCCGGCGTCGAGCATGCGCGCCAGCCAGTAAATAGCGCCATCCGGGTCAGATCCACGCAGGCTTTTGATGAAGGCGGAGATGACATTATAGTGTTCCTCTCCCCCCTTGTCGTAGCGCAGGGCGCGGGTTTGTAGTGCCTCGGCGATACGCGGCAGATCGATGATTTTCTCCCCACCGGACAGGGCCGCGTTCTCTATCACGCCGAGGGCAATGCGGGCGTCACCGCCAGCTTTTTCGGCCAGAAATTCCAGGGCCTCAGCCGTGATCTCAAGGTGGTAGTCGGCCAATCCAGCGGAACTTGTCAGGGCTCTGGTCACCAGGGTTTTGATGGCGTCAGCAGGCAGCGCCTCAAGCACGAAGACCCGTGAGCGTGACAGCAGGGCGGAGTTGATTTCAAAGCTCGGATTTTCGGTCGTTGCACCAATGAGAATAATATCGCCGGTTTCGACGGCCGGTAAAAATGCATCCTGCTGCGCTTTGTTGAAGCGATGAATTTCATCGACAAAGAGCAGGGTCTTGCGGCGATGATAGGCGCGTTGGTTGCGCGCCTCGGTGAGGATTTCGCGGACCTCTTTTAAGCTTCCCATCACCGCCGAGAAAAAAACAAACCGGCTCGCCGTGCGCCGGGCGATCAGGTGGCCAAGGGTGGTTTTCCCGGTTCCCGGCGGCCCCCAGAAGATAGCCGAGGTCAATTGATCCGCATCGATCAACTGCCGCAGAAGCTTGCCCGGGCCGAGCAGTTGTTCCTGACCGACGAAATTGTCAAGATGTTGCGGGCGCATCCGCTCTGCTAATGGGGCCAGACGGTCATTGCTAATGTTATGTTCAAACAGATCCATAGGGTCTTTCATGGTGGCTGATGGGATGGTACAGCTGCTCATAACTCTAGCATGCCGCGTGGTTGTTCACAACAACCGCAATGCGCTCGCAGGATCTTGGAAATGGGATAGACTTAATGCCGGAATTCATGGTAGTTGTGCAGGCCTGTTCCGGGTATAAGAACAGCAGAGAGATCAGGAGTTTGCTGTACATTCAGACGCTTGGGAGCCTACGTTGTGAAGCTGAAAAAAGTTGGTATCTACGCCAAAAAAAGCCACCCCGAAGTCGAGCAGATTGCCCTGTTTGCTATCCAGCGTTTCGCCAGCGCCGGGGTTGAAGTCGTAATTGAGGATGGACTGGCTGAGCAGATCGGTCAGGTCGCAAGTTGCGCTGGAGAAGAGATTCCGTCACAGGTCGATCTGATTCTGGTTCTTGGTGGTGACGGCACCCTGATCTCGGTGGCCCGGCAAATTGGCGACCGTCAGGTGCCGATTGTCGGGGTCAATCTCGGGCAACTTGGCTTTTTGACGGAAATCACCCGGGAAGAATTGCCCGACATGCTCGACAAGCTGATTGCCGGCGACTATAAAATATCCGAGCGCATGATGATCGACGCCCTCATTCATCGTGACGGCAAGGTGGTTGGTGAATATACCGTGCTGAATGACGCGGTGATTAACAAGGGTGCTCTGGCGCGGATCATCGATCTGGAAACCTATGTCGATGGCCGTCATTTGAGTACCTATAAGGCTGACGGGCTGATTGTTTCTACCCCGACCGGCTCAACCGGGTACAGCCTGTCTGCCGGCGGACCGATTATCTATCCCGAGATTAACAGCTTGCTGATCACTCCTATCTGCCCGCACATGCTGACCAATCGCCCGATCATCATCTGGAGTCGCTCGATTATCGAGATTGTGGTCAAGTTTCAGGATGATGTGGTTTTTTTTACTGCCGACGGCCAGGTTGGACACAAGCTGCTTCCCGGAGATCGGGTTGAGGTGCGTCGTTCAGAAACCCGAGCCCGCCTGGTGATCAGCCCTTATCGGGAATACTTCCAGATCCTGCGCACCAAGCTGAGCTGGGGCGAGCGCTAAAAGTAATTTTCCCGTGGAGACCGATTGCAAAGATGATGACAGATCTGATCATCAAAAATTTCGCCATTATCGAACAACTGCATGTCACCTTTGAGTCCGGTTTTACCGTACTGACCGGAGAAACCGGAGCCGGCAAATCAATTATCATTGATGCGGTGAATCTGTTGCTGGGTGGTCGTGCGCGTGGTGAAGTGATCCGTACCGACGCCGAGAGTGCCGAGGTGGAAGCGGTATTCAGTCTGCCCCCGCAAGCGCCGCTCCGCCAACGCTTACGTGCCGCTGAATTACCCGTTGACGATGAACTGGTTGTGCGCCGGACCCTCTCGCGTTCCGGGAAGAATCGAGCCTTTGTCAATGGCACGCTGGTACCGGTGGGGCAGCTGCGCGAATTGATTGGCGATCTGGTGAATATTTACGGTCAGCATGAGCATCAATCCCTGCAGCGTCCGGAAATGCACCTGACTCTGCTTGATGAGTTTGCCGGATTGGTACCGGAACTGACGGCCTACCAGCTGATCTATAAAGACTATTGCCATTTGCAGAATGACCTTGCCCGGTTTGAAGCCGCACTGCGAGAACGCCGGCAGCGTATTGATTACCTGTCTTTTGTTCAGCAGGAGCTCGTCGATGCCAGACTGCAACCGGCAGAGGATGTTGAGCTGGACCAGGAACGCCGGCTGTTGCAATATGCTGAGAAGTTGACCCTGACCAGTAGCGGTGGCTACGCAACCCTCTACGCCAATGAGCAGTCGGTCTGCGAACAGGTTGGCACCATCGCCGCTCAGCTTGATGGCCTGCGCGCTATTGACCCGCTGCTTGGCGGCTTGTCTGAACGCTTGCGTGAAAGCCTGTATAATCTGGAAGATGTCGCGCTGCAGTTGCGTGATTACGGTGAAAAGCTGGAATTTGAACCGCATCGGCAAGAACAGGTGGAAGAGCGCCTGGCCCTGCTTGAACGGCTCAAGCGCAAGTATGCCCCGACCCTGGACGAATTGATTGCTTTCGAACAGCGCACCCGGCAGGAATTAGATGAGCTGACGGCGGGGGAGTCGCGGCGCGAAGATCTGCAGCGTCATTGTGATGAACAGCAGCGGGCACTCATTGTTGCTGCCAATACCCTGAGTATTAAACGTCAACAGGCTGCGCAGCAGTTGGCTGCGGCGGTTGAATTGCAGTTGGCGGAACTAACCATGCCCCAGGCGCGTTTTGAACTACGTTTGACCAGGCTGGAGCAGCCGGGCCCTGATGGCCTGGAGCGTGGTGAATTTTATCTTGCCGCTAATCCCGGCGAACAGGCACAGCCCCTGTCAAAGATTGCTTCGGGCGGTGAGCTGTCGCGGATTATGCTGGCGTTGCGGCGCTGTGCGCCGGTAGGTGACGACCTGATCAGTCTGATATTTGATGAAGTCGATGCCGGCATCGGTGGCGAGGCCGCCACTGCGGTCGGCGAAAAGATCCGGCGTACCGGGCGTGATATTCAAGTGCTCTGTGTGACCCATCTGCCGCAAGTGGCGTCTTTTGCCGATCACCATTACCGGGTCAGTAAAACTACTGCGGGCGACCGCACGACGACTCTGGTCGAATGTCTCCGTAACGCTGAGCGCGAGCGGGAAATAGCCCGCATGCTTGGTGGTTCCCACGTTGGCGAACAGGCGCACATTCATGCCCGCGAGCTGATCGGTCTGTCGCAGCGCCCCGTTATCAACTGATCCGCTTATTGAAGGAGTAGAAGATGATCCGTCGTGCCCGAATTCCCGATGCGCGAACTATCCATCAGCTGTTGCTGACCTATGCCAAAGAGGGACAGCTGCTTGGCCGTTCTCTGGCGGCCATATATGATTCTATTCGTGATTTTTATGTCTACGAAGAAGATGGGCAGATCCTTGGTATCGGCGCTCTGGCAATCTGCTGGGAAAATCTCGCCGAAGTTCGCTCGTTGGCGGTGGTACCGGGACAGTATGGCAAGGGGATCGGTAGGCAAATTGTTGAAAAATGTCTTTATGAAGCCAAAGACCTCGGTTTGCAGAAGGTTTTTGCCCTGACCTATCAGCCTGAATTTTTTAAAAAACTCGGGTTCGTCGAAATTGATAAGGCACAATTGCCACAAAAGGTTTGGGGCGATTGTATTAACTGTGTTAAATTTCCGGATTGCGATGAATTTGCCTTGGCAATAAATGTCTTGGATCTCTGACATTTTTATGATATTAGTGTGCTGTAATAATTATTCGAGAGCTTAAAAAATCGTTGATTCGCTGTCCGTAAGGAACAAGATGGTTAAATCCAGATACTTAAAGTTGATCCTTGTTTCCGCGTCGGGAAGCAGGGTGAGATCTTTACGCATCAGAAAAACTTTCCTGGGTTTTACCCTTTGCTCACTGCTGCTCGGGGGAGTGCTTTTTTTATTTTTTGCCTGGAACTATGTATCACTCCAGATTGAGTTCGAGGAATTACAGCGTCTGCGTGTTGAAACCAGTGATCAACGTCAGAATTTGCAACGTCTGGTTCTCGATGTCGAACGTTTGCAGCAGGATCTCGCCTCGCTGGAAGTATCTGAAGCACGTATACGTCAATTGGCCAACCTTGAAGATGATAGACGTCTGATTCCCGTGGCTATGGGTGGACAGCCTGATAGGGACAATTTGTCGCTCAGCGAGATTCAACAACAGATCAATGCCCTCCAGATCGACATTGAATTGCGTCGCCAGGCACAACAGGATGTTCGCAACCTGCTCAACGATCAAATTTCCATCAGTCGCTCGACTCCCAAAGGCTGGCCGACCCGTGGCTGGCTCTCCTCCTACTTTGGAGAGCGCAAATCCCCCTTTAATGGCCGCACAGTGATGCATGACGGGCTTGATATCGCTGCCAATATCGGTACTTCGGTGACTGCCACGGCTGATGGTATCATTGCCCGGGCGGGATATTCACCGACCTATGGCAATAACCTGGTCATCGATCACGGTTACGGCTATCAAACCCTCTATGCCCATAACTCAAGAAACCTGGTCAAAGTAGGTCAGCGCGTCAAGCGTGGGGAGCGCATTGCCCAGGTTGGGAACACCGGTACTTCCACCGGACCGCACCTGCATTATGAGGTGCATCTAAATGGTGTCCCCATCAATCCCCGGACTTTTCTGTAGACTCCTTATTTTTTAAGCAATTTTAGTGTTTTTGTAGTCATTTTCCCTTCTTTTGATAATGCCCATTAGTGCTTGTGAGCCCTTCTTGCCATGTGTTACTATGCCGCCGTTCAGCAACGGTGACGTCCCTTTTGTCCCCTTGTGAATTCATTTTTCAATCTGTTCAGCAGGGATCAGGGTAATCACATCAAGGGACACTTTGCGCCGTCCATGGCCGTTCGATTGTCGCCGTCCATGGCGACAGACGCCCTTGTCTTGGTAGCTCCGATCCCATGCAACGTGGCTGCTGAACAGATACTTAATTTTTTTCGTATCAGCTTTTTTGTTGATGCTCATTGGAGTTGTACCTCACATGATTCGTCACCTCCTGGTTAAAGTCATCGGTAATAAGAACGAACGCAATCTGAAAAAACTGCAGCCACAGGTTGAAAAAATCAACGCTCTTGAGCCTGAATTCGAGCAGCTAAGCGATGATCAACTGCAGCATAAAACCCTTGAATTCCGTCAGCGATTAGCCAATGGCGAGGAACTTAACCAGTTACTGCCTGAAGCTTTTGCTGTCGTGCGTGAAGCGAGCAAGCGTGTTCTTGGTCTGCGCCATTTTGATGTTCAGTTGATAGGCGGTATGGTTCTCAACGATGGCAAAATCGCCGAAATGAAAACCGGTGAGGGTAAGACCCTGATGTCGACCCTGCCGATCTATCTGAATGCCCTGGTGGGGAAGGGTGTGCATGTCGTTACTGTCAACGATTATCTGGCGCGCCGCGATGCCGAGTGGATGGGAACCATCTACCGCTTTCTGGGGTTGAGCGTGGACTGTATCGTCCATGGACTCACCGATGCCCAGCGCAAGGTGGCTTATGGCGCTGATATCACCTACGGCACCAATAATGAATTTGGCTTCGATTATCTGCGCGACAACATGAAATTCGCCCTGGAGGATTATGTTCAGCGCGAGTTGCATTATGCCATTGTCGATGAGGTCGACTCGATCCTGATTGACGAAGCCAGAACTCCGTTGATTATCTCCGGTCCCAGCGAATCATCCAGTGATCTGTATTACAACGTCAACCGGATCATCCCGCGTTTGCAAAAAGGGGAGGTTATCGAAGAGCGTGACGGCAAGATCGGTCAGACGGTCAAGCGTCACACCGGAGATTATACCGTCGATGAAAAGGCCAAGTCTGCCGCTCTGACCGAACAGGGTGTCGCCAAGGTAGAACAGCTGCTGAATGTCGATAATCTCTACGAGCCTGGTAATATTGAGCTGGTCCATCACGTCAATCAGGCCCTCAAGGCTCACGCCCTGTTTGAACGCGATGTCGATTATGTCGTCAATGAAGGTGAAGTACATATTGTTGACGAGTTTACCGGTCGTTTGATGCCGGGCCGGCGTTGGAGTGATGGCCTGCATCAAGCGGTGGAAGCGAAGGAGGGGGTGAAAATTGCCAATGAAAATCAGACCCTGGCGACTATCACCTTTCAGAACTACTTCCGCATGTACAAAAAACTGGCGGGGATGACCGGTACCGCCGATACCGAGGCAGCAGAATTCCAGGAAATCTACAAGCTCGAAGTGGTGGTGATACCGACCAATCGGCCAATGCAGCGGATCGATAAATCCGATGTGATCTATAAAACCGTCAAGGAGAAATTTTTGGCGACGGTCGAAGATATTATTGATTGTCATCAGCGTGGCCAACCGGTACTGGTCGGCACCATTTCCATTGAAAAATCGGAACTTCTCTCCGAACATCTGAAAAAACGCGGTGTTCCGCACCACGTACTGAATGCCAAAAAGCATGAACGCGAAGCCTTTATTGTCGCCCAGGCCGGACGCAAGGGCTCAGTCACTATTGCTACCAACATGGCCGGTCGTGGAACCGACATTGTTCTGGGCGGCAATCCGGAGATGCTGGCCCGCAGCGAAGCAGCTACGGCCGAAAATCCACAGGCATGTTATGACGAGTTGCTGCCTGGGTATGTTGACCGCTGTCGCGCTGAGCGCGAAGAAGTGCTTGCCGCCGGCGGACTCTATATCCTTGGTACCGAGCGTCATGAATCACGGCGTATCGACAACCAGCTACGCGGTCGTTCCGGGCGTCAGGGCGATCCCGGTCAAAGCCGTTTCTATTTGAGCCTCGAAGATGATCTGCTGCGCATATTCGGTTCCCAGCGCGTTGCCTATGTCATGGACAAGCTGAAGATTCCTGAAGGGGAGCCGATCGAACACGGCATGATCAGCAAAGCAATTGAAAATGCCCAACGCAAGGTCGAATCCCACAACTTTGACATTCGGAAACATCTGATTGAATACGACGATGTCATGAACAAGCAGCGTGAGGTAGTCTATACCCAGCGCCGCGAAGTACTGGCTGGTGAACAGCTCGAAGATACCTATGTGAGTATTGTCAACGAAACCGTTGAAGATATGATCGCTTCTTTTTGCCCCGACAAAACCCCGGCCAGAGAATGGGACTGGGTTCGTCTAACCGAGGATTTCTTCAATCAGTTCTATTTCATGCCGGAGCTAACGACGCTTGATCGTGACACCATTACCCGCGCGGCTTTGGAAACACAGCTGAAAAATCTGGCACACCGGCGTCTGGAAGAGAAGGCTGAAGAATTTACCCCGGAAGTGATGCAACAGTTGATGCGGGTGCTGTTACTGCAGGCCCTTGATTCCCAATGGAAGGATCACCTGCTGTCGATCGACCACCTCAAACAGGGGATCGGTCTGCGCGGTTATGGCCAGAAAAACCCCAAACAGGAGTACAAGCGTGAAGCTTATGCCCTGTTTATGGAGATGATGGGGCGGGTGCGCCAGGAGGTTATCCAGAAGATTTACCGCATTCAGTTGGCGCGCCAGCAGGATGTGGAACAGCTTGAGGCAGAACAGCGGCGCCGCAAGATCATCATGAATCGCTCAGACAGTGAAGAGCAGGGGAAAACACCCATCACGCGCGATGAAGAAAAAGTCGGGCGCAACGATCCTTGTCCCTGCGGCAGTGGCCGGAAATATAAAAAATGCTGCGGTAGGTGAACCCTTTCTTTCGTGCTGAAAAGATACGCTGATGGCAGATCAAAGACAAAAATGGACTCAGGATCTTCCGGCTATTCTGCTCGTCAGTGCGGTGCCGCAGACGCTTCAGGTGTTAAAGGACATCCTGGCGACTGACCGGTATCCGCTGCTGTGTCTTGATCGCGGTGCGGGAATGGCCGGTTTTCTCGATCAGCACCATGTCGGTCTGGTGTTCTGTGATCTGACCCTGCCTGACACCGGCGGCATGGATGTGCTGCGTCTTATTCGCCAGCATAGCCCGGCAATTCAGGTGGTGATGTTTTCACCTGCGCAGGACTTCCAAACTCTGCGTCAGGTCCTGCGTGAACGTGCTCTCGACTATCTAACCCAGCCTTTTTCCCCGGATGAAGTCCTCGAGATTGCCCGCCAGGGGGTCAGCTCCTATTATCACAGCCATCATCAGGATGACGCCCGCCGTGAAGCCCAGCGCCGTATGGCGGACCTGGTACTGCTGAAGAAGGTTGGTGAAACCGCCAGCAGTGGCGGCGATCTGCAACAGTTGTTCGATCAGATTCTTGACTCCATCGTCCAATCTGCCGGGGTTGAAATGGCGTCGTTGATGCTCCTGAAAGAAGACGGTATGCTCCACATTGCTTCGGCATGTGGCCTGGATGCTGCCATTGCCAATAGTGTTCGGGTTGCTTCGGGAGAAGGAATCTCCGGGCATGTCGTCGCTACCGGCGAGCCGGTTCTGGTCACTAATATCGACAAAGACCGGCGCTTTACCAGTCTGGATAGCAGCCATAAATACAAGAATCAATCGTTGTTGTCGGTGCCGATCTTTATTCGGGATAATCTCGTCGGTGTTATCAACGTTAACAATAAGGTTTCCGGAGAGCCTTTTGATCTGGAAGATCAGAGCCTGCTGGTGACCATCGCCAGTCAGGTTGCGCTGGCTATGGAAAACTTTGATCTGGTGCGACATCTGCGCCAGCAGACCGCCATACTTGAACGTACCAATGAAGATCTGGTCAGGTTAAACCGTGCACGTACCCGGCTGGTCTGTAATCTCTCCCACGAATTAAAAACCCCGCTGACTTCCATCATGGGCTATATCGATCTCTCCCTCTCCTTTTATCAAAAACTTAGTGACAGCGAGTTGCAGGAAAATCTTAAACAGGTGCGCGAAGAGGGGGAGCGTCTTGAACGTCTGATCACCGGGATGCTGCGCCTCTTTTCCATCGAGTCAGAACGTGAAATCTGGCGCTGGAAAGCCTTCGGTGTGCCCTGGTCGATTGCAGATGCCTTTCAATATTTCAGCAAGCGCATGACGGATCTGGGGCTGGAAATAGAAATAGATATTGAAGAGGATCTTCCCGATATCTATGCCGACCAGGAAAAATTCGGTATGGCGTTTCACGCCATGATTGACAATGCGGTGAAGTTCAACCGCCGCGGTGGTCGTTTGCGCGTCCGGGCACGATTGCGGCAACATGACGGGCTTGAGTATGTCTATGTGCAGGTTTATAATGATGGGCAAAAGATCCCTGTAGAAGCCCTTGACAGCATCTTTGGTTCCTACACCCAACTGGGCAACATCGATACGGAAAAACCCCACGGCGTCGGCATTGGTCTGGCGTTGACCAAGGTTGTGATTGACCGGATGCTCGGCGATGTCTTTCTCGAAGAGATCGCTGAAGAGGGCACCAGTTTCGGGTTGCTGCTGCCAACCGAACAGACCTACAACATCCTCAAGGGGGATTTATGACAGAGCACGCACTGCCGGCCGGGTATCGTTTTGCTGCTGTAGCCAGCGGCATTAAAAAATCCAACAAGCTGGATATGGCGTTGATTGTTTCCGACTCTCCTGCCCAGTGTGCCGGGGTCTTTACCCGCAACCGGGTGATTGCCGCGCCTTTGCTCGTTACGCGACCGCGCATCGCTACCGGTCAGTGTCAGGCGATCCTTGTCAACAGCGGCAACGCCAATGCCTGCACCGGGGCAGAGGGGGTCGCAGCTGCCGAGCAGACGGTAGCCTTAACGGCTGCAGCATTGGCCATTGACACGGATCTGGTTGCTGTCTCGTCGACCGGTGTTATCGGTGTTCCCCTGCCCTTGTCGCCGTTTGAACGCGCTATTTCGCAACTGGTTGCCGCCTTGTGTCCGGACCAGGCCGAGGCGGTTGCCCGGGCGATGATAACAACCGATGCCTTCACAAAAATTGCCAGTGCTAAAGAGCAGGGTGATAACCCCTACAGTATTCTTGGTCTGGCCAAGGGGGCCGGAATGATTCACCCTGATATGGCGACCATGTTGTGTTTCGTGCTGACGGATGCCCGGATCGACAGCGCATTTCTCCAGGAACTGCTGGATTCTGCTGTTGCTGACAGTTTCAACTCAATTACCGTCGACGGCGATACCTCGACCAACGATACCGTTCTGCTGCTCGCCAATGGTGCTGCCGGGGGACGACTGATTTGCCCGGGGAGTGAAGAGGCGGCGGTTTTTGCCAATCATCTCAATCGGGTGATGCTGGACCTGGCCAAAATGATTGTCAGTGACGGTGAAGGGGCAACGAAAATGGTGCAGATCAAGGTTGTCGGTGCCAAAGATGCCCATGCCGCCCGGATTGCCGCCCGTTCAGTAGCAACCTCTGCCTTGGTGAAAACGGCATTTTTTGGCGAAGATGCCAACTGGGGACGGATCATTGCTGCGGTCGGTTATTCTGGAATCGATCTCGATCAGAGTTGCATCGATATCTGTTTTGATCATGTCCCGATCGTTGCAAACGGCGTGGCCATCGGTCCTGACAATGAGGCGCAAGCCGGCGACATTCTGAAAAAACAGAACTTTGTCGTCACTATCGATCTGCATCTGGGGGCCGGGGAGGCCAGCTACTATACCTCGGACCTCAATTATGAGTATGTCAAGATCAATGCCTCCTACCGTACCTGATCGGCACTCTCCGGCCGCCCTGGCTGCCCTGATCGATCATACCTTGCTGCTGCCAACGGTAACCTCGCAACAGATTATCGATTTGTGCGAAGAGGCCGTTGAATACGGTTTTGCCTCGGTCTGTGTGCCACCAAATCAGGTTTCTCTGGCGGCACAGCGTCTTTATGGCTCGGTAGTAAAGGTCGGCAGCGTCGTCGGTTTTCCCTGTGGTTACAACAACCTGCGGCAAAAAGTTCAGGAGAGCGCCGACCTGGTAGCGGCCGGTGCTGAAGAAATTGACATGGTGATCGCCTTGAATCATCTGCTGGAACATCGTCTGGATCGTCTTGAAGAGGAAATCGCCCAGGTGGTCATGGCAGCGCAACAGGCCGGCGTCAAGGTCATTATTGAATGTTGTTATCTTGACACCGCGCAGAAAATCGCCGCTACTCAGGCTGTCATCAACGCCGGCGCGACTTATGTGAAAACCTCGACCGGATTTGCCTCTTCAGGAGCCGTGCTTGAGGATGTGCAATTGTTGGCACAAATCGCCAGGGGCAAGATCGGTGTCAAGGCCGCTGGGGGGATTCGTAGCTTAAAGGCCTGCCGCGAGATGATTGCTGCCGGAGCAACGCGTATCGGCACCAGTGCGGGGGTAAAGATTGTCGGAGAATTGTCCGCGCTGACAGGTTAATCGGGGGGTCCATGTACAAACGGGTTGTGCTGATTGTTCTTGATGGTGTCGGGGTAGGTGCGTTGCCGGATGCCGCTAACTACGGCGATGAGGATGCGGCAACGCTGCAACATGTAGCGGCCGGAGTCAACGGCATCTCTCTGCCGCAGTTGGAGCGCCTCGGTCTTGGCTGTATTGTGCCGGTTGCAGGGATTACTGCCGTTGCCGCGCCGCTGGCCTGCTGGGGAAAAATGGCGCAGCGCAGTGCCGGCAAAGACTCGGTTACCGGTCATTGGGAACTGACCGGTGTGGTACTTTCACGCCCCTTTGCGACCTATCCTGCCGGCTTTCCAGCCGACATTATCGATCTGTTTACCACCATTGCCGGAACCAGACCTCTTGGCAATATCGCGGCCAGCGGAACCGATATTCTGCGCGATCTCGGCGAACAACACCTGCGCAGCAAGCGCCCGATCATTTATACCAGCACCGATTCGGTTTTTCAGATTGCCGCCCACGAAGATGTCATCCCTCCAGCACAGCTTTACGACCTCTGCCGTGCTACTTTTGAGGTCCTGCAACCTTACAATATCTGTCGAGTCATCGCCCGTCCGTTTCGCGGTGAGAGTTCAGATACCTTTTATCGAACCGGCGGTCGTCATGATTTCTCCTGTCTGCCGCCTGCCGATACCTTGCTTGATCTGCTCCACAAACAGGGGATTGCAACCTGCGGCATTGGCAAAATCGGTGATTTGTTTGCCGGCAGGGGATTGACACATCATATCCCGACAACCGACAACCGCATGGGGATGGCGGAAATCCTTATGGCGCTGGAGCGGATTTCAAGTGGCCTGATTATGGCGAATCTCGTCGATTTTGATATGGTGTATGGGCATCGGGGTGATGTCGCAGGGTTTGCCGCGGCGTTGGTCGAAGTGGATTGCTGGCTGGAGCAGCTGGTGCCGCGCCTTGAAGCGGACGATCTGCTGGTGATTACCGCAGATCATGGCTGCGATCCCGTCACTCCCGGTACCGACCACACCCGCGAATATGTTCCATTACTGATTTATTCACCGGCACAGAATCATCCAAGACCTCTGGGAGTGCGTGACAGTTTCGCTGATTTGGGCGCTACCCTTGCCGAGAACTTTGGGCTAACATGCCCATATGGTAAAAGTTTTTTGTCCGTCATTAGATTGTCGTAGCGCTTTGTGGCGATGTCCCTTGACAACTAAGGAGTAGGGTTATGATAAAGAAGATATTGTTGCTCGTGGTTTGTTGCGCTGTTGCTTTTTCGGTTCAAGCGGCAGAGCTTGAGGTTGTCGATGCCACTATTACGACCGCCATTGAAAACCGGCTGCCGGTGGACAATGTTGAGGTTTATCCTGCTGACTTTGGTAAGTTGTACTGTTTTACCCGGATTGTCGGAGCGAGTCAGGAAACACAGGTAACCCACGTGTGGTATTATGAAGAACAGGAAATGGCGCGGGTTGCCTTGCCGGTACAATCAGCAGACTGGCGTACATTTTCTTCAAAGCGTTTTTTGCCGCAGTGGAGAGGCCAATGGTCGGTTGTTGTAGAGGACGACCAGGGCAAAACCCTGGCAGAAGTGATGTTTCGCCTTGAATAGTGCGGGGTAATATAATTGAAGGGGATGGTCAACCGACCCTCCCCTTCAATGCAATTGGGTAGCTCTTTACTTTTTGCTGCGATTGGCACGTGCCTTGGCCAGATTGTCGGCGAGCCCACGTTCAACCGCCATGAGTCGGCGACTTTCCGAATAATTTTTCGCAGCCAACGATTGTGCGCGGGGAATATCATAGGCTTTGCGATACTCACCGGCTGTCATGCCATGGGCCGTTTTCAAATGGCGTGACAGGGTTTTGAATCCTTTGCCGCAGATCATGCAATAGATAGCGTCCTTGCCAAAAGCTTTTTTGCGACTGACGGCGGGGATTGATTCATCGCTTTGTTCGGGCGCAACGTTTTCCCCTTTTTCCAGTGCCGCCAGGGCGGCATGCACCTCCGTCAGCTCGGCAATCAATTCTTCCTTGGTCATCGGTGTTGTCGAGGCGTGTGCTGCGATAATGTCAGCTGCCATTTTCATTATGGTCGACATACGAGTTAACTCTCCTTTTGCTATTGGTTGGGACTGCTGGTTTTTAGTTGAGTTTTTTTCAATATCAAAATAGCCGTTGATCTGTATCTGTTCAGCACCGGGTCGGGGATCCTGTGGCAAGGATAGAGCTGAATAGTTACGTTGATCTTAACTAAAACATCCGCTAGTAAAAAATCAAGAGGATTTAATTGATTTGGTTGTAATAATTTATAACACACTTTTTTTTGAATTTTTTAGAAATTTGTTGTTGAGCTTCTGTCGTTGTAGGCATAGTCAAAGGTTTCATTGTTATGGAACTAGCTATTTAAGGCACAGATGATGATAAGAGAAACACAAGAAAAAAATGAGATGGATCATTTAGCTCCCGGTGCCTGCTGTAGTGTTAGCAGTAAAGGTCGTTTGCGCCCCGGTAAAGTCTGTAGCATCCGCACAGTTTTTCAGCACGATCGGGATCGTATCCTTCACAGTAAAGCGTTTCGACGGCTGAAGTATAAAACCCAGGTTTTTCTTTCGCCGGAAGGGGATCATTATCGTACACGCATGACCCATACTCTTGAAGTGGCACAAGTGGCACGAACTGTGGCGCGTGCCCTGCAATTGAATGAAGATCTCACCGAAGCGATAGCTCTGGCCCATGATCTTGGACATACTCCTTTCGGCCACGTCGGTGAGCGCGTCCTCAATGAATTGGTGTCGGGAGGATTTCATCATGTCAAGCAAAGTCTGCGCGTTGTTGATGTTCTCGAAAACGATGGCGCCGGATTAAATCTCACCTTTGAGGTAAGGGACGGGATTATTCACCACTCCAAAGGGCAGGTGGGGGCTTTGTCAGCGCCGGCAGCCCGGCGGTCGCAAACCCTGGAAGGGCAGATAGTGCGCCTGGCGGATATCATCGCTTACGTCAGCCATGATCTTGATGATGCTCTGCGCGGTGGAATTATTCATAATGATGATGTTCCCGCAGCTATCGTCGCAGTCGTTGGTGAGCGCCACTCAGTGCGGATTGATCGCATGGTTACTGACCTGATTCGTCAATCGTTACCGGGCAGCGGCCTTGTTCAGCTGTCTGGCGAGATGGATCAGGCCATGTGCGCCCTGCGCAGCTGGTTGTTCGAACATGTCTATCAGGCCCCTTGCGTCCAGGCTGAGTTTGATAAGGCCGCTGCTTTGTTGCGCCAGTTGTTTGGTCATTTTATCGCCAACCGGGACGTTTTCCTCGCTTGTGGTGGTCATCAGTATCCAGGCGACAGTTTGGCGGTTTCGGTGACCGATTTTCTTGCCGGGATGACCGACCGTTTCGCCTTGTCGCTGTATCGGCGACTGTTTTTACCAAAACCCTGGGGAGTGTTTTAGCATCCATCAGTTAGTAGCTTGACACTTTCTAATCTTTATGTTAGCGTCGCCAAAGTTTGCAAGAAAAATCAGCGCTTTTCAAGTGTCGAGGGGTCATGGTCGGAGCACCAGGAAAGAGGCTGATATTTACCCTGGCAGGTATCCGCTTTGTGCTTGATCTGGATCATGTCGTGGAAGTGCTGGAACAGTTGGCCGGCCGGCTTGACTCTCGGCGTAGTGATCTGCGTAAAGGGATTGTTGGAGCATTGGACTTTCGCCATACGGTCATTCCGCTCATCGACCCGACCCTGATGCTGGGACTGGTATCCGCTGCCCATATCTTCCAGCGCAGCGTACTGGTGCTGTGTGGTTCAGAGGGTAACTGGGCTGTTCTGGTTGACCGGGTCGAAGGGCTGGCGCCGGCAGACAGTTTCCGCCGGGCTATTATACCGCCGTTGTTTCAGAGCGCTCCGGGGTTTGCCGGTGCAGAGGTTGTGCTGGCAGAGGACGCGCCGCTTATGGTATTTGAACCGGAACGCTTTTACGGAATCAATCGGGATCTGCCATGAGCGCTTTTGGTCTTTTCCATGCCGGTGATCATGACTATGCTGTACCATTAGCTCAGATTCGCAAAATTGTTCAGGGCAACACCCTTTTTCCGCTTCCCTTATTGCCGGCGGGAATCGATCATGTTCTGGTTCATGAATCAACCCTGGTGCCGATATTGCTGCGTCGTCGGGATGGCAATCGATTGGAACATGACTCAGAATCAGAATATTACATTCTGGTTGATTCGGAATTTGGATCTTTGGCTTTAGCGGCACAACCGGGCAGTCGGATTGTTGCCGACCACAAAGGGATCTTGTCGGTTGCGCGCGAAAGAGAGACGGCCTGGCAGGTTGGTACATTTTTTTATCAAGGGCGGGCTTATAAAATTCTGGATATTGATGTGTTAGCCATGGAAATAAGCCGGGGAAACGGCTCGATTTGCCTGACGCTGTCAGGTGCAAGGAGGCTCAATGAAGAAGAAGCTGCTGCTGGCCGATGACAGTATTACTATTCAAAAAGTCGTCGAAATCATTTTTGCCAAGGAAGGTTTTGAGTTGTTGATCGCCAGTGATGGCGACAAGGCCTTTGATCTGGTTTTGACTCATAAGCCCGACGTGGTGATTGCCGACATCATGATGCCCGGCAAAAACGGCTTTGAACTCTGTCAAGCGATCAAGAGCCATCCCGCTCTGGGGACAACATCCGTGTTGTTACTCCCCGGCGCCTTTGAAGAGTTTGACGAAACCAAAGCGCTCGACGTCTGCGCCGATGGCTGGTTGACCAAACCGTTCGAATCACAAGCGCTGATCGACAAGGTAACAGCCCTTTTTGAGGTGCCACCCTTGCGTCTGGTTAGCGCAGCACAAGTAGAGGCGGAACATGAGGTCTCCGCAGAGACAGTAACGGCTGAGCAGATGGCGCCGGCGGTCGCTGATCTAACAGCTGAAGCCGGGGAGGAAGATTTTTGGGGTGTACCAGAGCTGGATAATGAACCCGCTGATGCGGCCAACGACACCTCTGTTGCCGTGTCATCTTCTGATAGTGAACTGTGGAGCGAGGTTTCTTTTGAGGAAAATGATCTTAAACCGCAGGAATTGCTTGCAGCCAGTGATGAGGATCAAGAAGAATCGGCAGAGCCCGCAGCAGATGATCCCTACCCGTCGGCCCAGGCGTTGACTCCGGAGCAGCTTGCTCCCTATGTGTCTGCTCCGGCCTCATCTGCCCCCCCACGGGAAGATCAGCAAGGCTTCGAAGATCAAGGCGTAACAGCAGAAACCGATTTTGCCGACGCTGCGCACATGGCAGAACCGGGCCCTTCTTTTGAGTTTGTTGCCACAGACGGGAGGGAAGAAGATCACAGCACCGCAACCGTTGATGAATCCGATGATGTGCCTGAGTTGATGGCAGAGGATCTCGAGCAGGAGCAAGCACTGGTCGAGGATTCCGCTACCTTTATCGACCTGACTGCGGCGGATGAAGAGATGGCCGATGAAACTTCTGCTGCCGCTGATGTGAGCATGATGCAGGAAGAAGAACCACTGGGTGCTGACGACATTTTTGATCTGACTGAAGGGGACGTGGTTGAAGAAGAGGAGATCATGATTGCTGCGTCGGAAGAGGTGGCTTCCTTTGAGGCGCCTGCCACCGGGCGCGATGACGATCTTTTTTCGGATGATGTCGAAAAGGTGACGACCGCTGCCGCCGCTGCTGAATTTGCTGACAGCGCAGCAGAAGACGAACTTGAGACTGAGATTGATGCAGAAGAGCAGCTGATAGCAGCAGAGCCGGAAGAAATTGAAGAACTTGAAGCGGAGGCTGACAGTTTCGAGGAATTCGCCATTGTTCCCCCGCTTGTTGCACCTGCTGCCGAGACCCTCGAAGAGCAGCTCCGCCAGTTGCCGGAAGAGGAGATTGCGCAGATTGTAGAAAAAGTAGCCGGCCCGCTGATCGAACGGCTGGCGCGTGAAATGCTCGAGCAGGTGGTCTGGGAAGTCGTTCCCGATCTGGCCGAAACCATGATCAGCGCCGAAATCGAAAAAATCAAGCGCGGAGAAGTTTGAACTGCTGATTGATATTCGCGCAGTTGATTCTTCTAGTTAGTGTTCATCCCGAAACTCTGGATGAACATAATGCAGTTTCCGAATTGGAAACCAGTTAAACACCGGCGGGGAGGCAAAGGAGGTCTTGACATCTTTTGTCTCCCCGCCTTATTGTCGCCTCGGTAGCATCCCACCTGATAAAAATCACATCAATTTCGCAGCACGAAAAAGGACGTACTTACAATGAGCAGGCAATTGCCCAAAGCTTATGATCCGGCACAGATAGAACAGAAATGGTTCGACATCTGGGAACAACGCGGTGATTTTAGCGCCCATGATGATTCACCGCGGCCGGCTTACTCCATCGTTATTCCGCCTCCCAATGTCACCGGTGTCCTGCACATGGGGCATGCTTTAAACAACAGCCTGCAGGACATCCTGTGTCGCTGGAAACGCATGTGCGGTTATGAGGTGCTGTGGATGCCGGGGACCGACCATGCAGGTATTGCCACCCAGAATGTGGTCGAAAAGCAGTTGCATGCCGAAGGGCTCGATCGTCATGAACTGGGTCGTGAAGCTTTTGTTGAGCGCGTATGGCAGTGGCGAGAGACCTCCGGCGGGCAGATTATCAACCAGCTCAAGCGCCTTGGCGCCTCCTGTGATTGGCAGCGCGAACGTTTTACCATGGACGAAGGATTGTCCAGGGCGGTGCGCGAAGTTTTTGTCCGTCTTTACGACGATGGCTTGATTTATCGTGATAACCGCCTGATTAACTGGTGTCCACGCTGTCATACCGCCCTGTCTGATCTGGAAGTGGAACATGAAGACAAAAAGGGGCATCTCTGGCACTTGCGTTATCCGATTATCGGTAGCGACCGTCATCTGGTGGTGGCTACCACGCGGCCGGAAACCATGCTCGGCGATACCGCCGTTGCCGTTGCCGCCGATGATGTGCGTTATCGTGACCTGATCGGCAAAAAGGTGATGCTGCCGCTGGTCAATCGTGAAATTCCGATAATCGCTGATGAGTATGTCGACAAGGAATTTGGCAGTGGTGCCGTCAAGATGACCCCGGCCCATGACTTTAACGACTTTGCTGTCGGTAAACGCCACGATCTGGAATTTATCAATGTGCTTGATGAATCAGGCTGCATTAATGAAAACGGCGGCGCTTATCAGGGCCTGCCGGCAACTGCCGCGCGTCAGCGGGTTGTTGCTGATCTTGATGCTCTGGGCTTGCTCGCCAAGGTCGAGGATTATACCCACGCGGTGGGGGAATGCTACCGCTGTCATGCGGTGATCGAACCCTATATGAGCAAGCAGTGGTATGTCGCCGTCAAGCCCCTGGCCGAACAGGCGATTGCTGCGGTTGAAAACGGGCAAACAGCGATTATTCCCCGCCAGTGGGAAAAAACCTATTTTGAGTGGATGTACAACATCCAGGATTGGTGTATCAGTCGTCAGATCTGGTGGGGGCATCGCATCCCCGCCTGGTTCTGCTCCGACTGTGACCAGATCAGCGTGTCCCTTGAGGATATCAGTGCCTGCCGGCATTGTGGCAGTACTGCCATCGGGCAGGAAACGGATGTCCTCGACACCTGGTTTTCTTCGGCGCTGTGGCCGTTTTCAACCTTGGGGTGGCCGGAGAAGACCCCGGCCCTGGAGAAGTTTTACCCCACCAGTTGTCTGGTCACCGGCTTTGATATCCTGTTCTTCTGGGTTGCGCGGATGATGATGATGGGGCTGCGCTTTATGGATGATGTCCCGTTCAAGGAGGTGTATATCCATGCCCTGGTGCGTGATGCCCAGGGGCAGAAAATGAGCAAGAGCAAAGGGAATGTCATCGACCCCTTGATCATTATTGACGAATATGGCGCCGATGCCTTCCGTTTTACCCTCTGCGCCTTTGCCGCCATGGGACGTGATATCCGTCTGTCTACTGATCGGATCAGCGGTTATCGGCATTTTGTCAATAAATTATGGAATGCCAGTCGTTTTGCGCTCCTCAATCTGGAAGATTTCGATCCTGCAATCATTGACTTTTCCAAGGGGCAACTGGCTCCGGCAGAGCAATGGATTCTGCAGCGCTTCGATTATGCTGCCGTACAGATAAATCAGGCATTAAGCGATTATAGATTCAACGAAGCTGCATCTGTTCTCTACTCCTTCACCTGGCACGAATTCTGTGACTGGTATGTCGAGCTCAGCAAGCAGCCCCTTAACGGTGACGATCCTGTGGCGCGCCGGCAAACCCAGATGGTGCTGTTTACCGTCCTCGAGGGGCTGTTGCGGCTGGCCCATCCGATCCTCCCCTTTGTCACCGAAGAAATCTGGCAGACCTTGCCGGGGCAGCGTCCCAGTCAATCGATTATGCTGGCAGCTTTCCCCAGCGGCAGCGGGGTGAGCGTCAATGAAGATGCCGTTGCCCAGATGGAAACAGTTATGGCGATCGTTTCGGCGATCCGTAATGTGCGCGGTGAGCTGGATCTGCCGCCGGGGCAAAAGATCAAGGTTCTGCTGGACTGTAAAGATGTCGCTACGGTGCAGACCATTCGTGCCGGTGAAGCAGCGATCAGCAACCTGGCGCGGGTCGAGGAATTGCTTGTCGGCGTGGATATTGAGCGCCCGCAGGATGTGGCGACCCAGGTGGCCGGCAGGGTTGAGGTGCTGATTCCCCTGGCCGGGCTGATTGATCTGAAGGAAGAAGCAATCCGTTTGAAAAAAGAGATCGAAAAGGTCCGCAAGGATGTCGACTTTTTTACCCGCAAGCTGGGCAACGAAAAGTTCGTCAGCAACGCTCCGCCCGCGGTACTCGAAAAAGACCGGGCGAAATTGCTGGCGGCGCAGCAGAAGTGTGAGATATTAACCCAGGGTCTTGACAAGATTGTTGCGCTGCAACAATCGAGCGGTTAATTGACCCTGTTGATTCAGATATCTTTTTTGCTCCGGGACCAATTTCTGCATTTACGATGCTTTGTTGATTGGTATTGCCATTAGATTTTGCCAAGCTACCGTTTTTTTTGTTTAAATTTATAACAATGTTTAGTATACAGTATACTGCTTGCACGTGCCGCCCTGAATCTGGTTCAGGGCTTAGCAATATATTGAACGACACCGAAAGGATGTCAGCATGGACAGGAGTATTGAATCCTGGCGTGCACCGCCGCGGCAGTGGTACAGGGCTTGTTTTCAGGAGGAGAGACGGGCCGGGCCTGACGGTAAACGCAGGAGCTGAACAACGCTGATTGAATTCGGGGAAGAACCCTTCATTGGCAATCATTCACACTCTCGAGGGAAATGAACTATGAATTTTTTGACGAACACAGTGGGAAGAAAGATTCTCATGGCTGTGACCGGTCTGTTACTGATCGCGTTTGTTACAGTCCATCTGATCGGCAATCTGTCGGTTTTTGCAGGCCCCGACAGCATTAACGCCTACGCCAAAGCGCTGCAAGATCTCGGTCCCCTGGTCTGGATATTCCGTTTGGCTATGGTTGCGTTGTTTGCCATCCATATCACTTTCGGTATTCAACTGTATTTTGAGAACAAAGCGGCGACGCCTGAACCTTACGCCATTGAAAAAACCCTGGTCACCAGTTTTTCTGCCAAGACCATGATCTTTACCGGCCTGATTATTCTGGCGTTTTTGCTCTACCACCTGCTGCACTTCACCCTTCAGGTCACTAATCCATCAATTTCAGCGGCTAATCTTCCCTTGGATGCTGCCTCACGGCTCGATGTTTACAGCATGATGGTTCTGAGTTTCCAGAAGGTCTTTATCGCGCTGATTTACATTGTTGCGATGATCGCTCTGCTGTTGCATCTGGCCCACGGTATTTCAAGCTGGGTCCAGACCTTCGGCTTGAGTACCGGCCCCAGTCAGGACAAGGTGATCTCCATCGGCAAGGTTCTGGCTATCGTGTATGGTCTGGCGTATATCGCCATTCCTTTGTTTATTCTCGCTCGCATTGTGAAATAGGGGGCTTATTGTGATATTAGACGGAAAAGCACCTGCAGGTCCGATTGAAACTTCCTGGGACAAGCATCGCTTCGATATGAAGCTGGTTAATCCCTCCAACAAACGTAAGTATAAAGTTCTCGTTGTCGGTACCGGCCTTGCCGGTGGCGCCGCAGCGGCTTCCTTAGGCGAACTTGGCTACAACGTTGAGGCTTTCTGTTATCAGGACAGCCCGCGTCGCGCTCACAGTATTGCTGCTCAGGGTGGTATCAATGCCGCCAAGAACTATCCCAACGATGGTGACAGTATTTATCGCCTGTTCTACGATACCGTAAAGGGTGGTGACTTCCGCGCCCGCGAAGCTGACGTCTGGCGTCTGGCTCAGGTTTCCAATAACATTATCGATCAGTGTGTCGCCCAGGGCGTGCCTTTTGCCCGTGACTATGCCGGATACCTCGATAACCGCTCCTTCGGCGGTGCCCAGGTTTCCCGTACCTTCTACGCCCGCGGCCAGACCGGTCAGCAGTTGCTGCTGGGTGCCTACTC
>NZ_JCBCBS010000044.1:0-1741 GCF_059864205.1 Pelovirga sp. | reverse complement strand
CCGTCATGGTCAAATTGCACCCCGGCGTCAAAACCAACCGTGTTGATACCGTTGCCGTCAAGGTCGAGGATGATGGGAGAAGCCTGTAGTTGTGCTGAGTCAAAGCTCTGTTGGAGGCTGTCGATGAGGGCTTTCCTGCTGTGCTGGTTGAGGTAATAATAGATCGCAAGGGCTGGATTCATCCTTGCAATGAGCGGTTCCAACCAATCCGGGATCGGGCCCATCGACGAAATGGGGGTATCATAACTGGTTCCGATTTGTTTGCCGACCTTGTTGATGAAATCGAAATTGGCATTGTAATTCACAATATTTTCAAATGTTTGGCCAGCAAGATCCCCGAAGGTGTAAGGGTTGTTTTCCAGGATGCTTTTAACGCCCGGTGCATTATAGGTGTAGGTCTCCGCTCCGGTCACCGCACCAACCAGTTGTGCCAAGGCGCCGCCTAGGGAATGGCCGGTTACACCGGGGGATTGATAATTGTCGTCGACAGTTTTACGTTTTACGTCATCATAGAACTGTTTGGCATTATGGTATTGATTGGGCACGTTCACGCCAAAAGCAATCTGAAGATCTGACGTGATATCTCGCGGTCCGTCCGTTCCCCTGTAAGAAACAACAACTTCTTTTGTGTCTTCATTTCTAAAAGCAACTCCGAAAAATCCATTGTCATAGCCTGTGCTTTCAGAAACGGCGTACACGGTCCAGTTGTGACCATTTGCATCGGTATAAGCAACGGTAGAGTTCTCAATGTCCGATTGAGTCCAATTGGTGTAGGCTTTTTCACTGAGGTTGGCATTCAATAGCTGGTTAGAATAACTCATCATCCCCCTCCTTTAAGGTTATTTAACAGCCTGTTTTGCTTCACGCATTAATATATCGATTGTTTCATTCGCCTTTCGTGCCGTAAGGCTTTTTTTTCTCACCTCTTTAAACACACCATCGGGGATGACAAACTTTAAAAAGTCATCCGTATCAACTTCGATATGGCTTCGATAGTCCACTTGACTGTCCACTTGTAGCCAAATACCGACATTATTTATAGGTCTGTCGATCATGACAGAGGGCGGCGAGCAGTCGAGTTTGATATAGGCCAATCCAGGCAGAATATCCTTGTGAAACTCCCGGTAATAGAGACTTGTCGTCGCGCCTTTCTTACGAGGGATATAATCCATTGTGGCCAGATTAGCTTTGCGATTGTATTTCCCATCAAGATTTGTTGAATAGCGCCTGTCCTCAAGAGACCATTTCTTCCATTGTTCATGCGTTCTTCCAAAAAAATGTGTGGCTGAAATCAACATATATTTCTCACCCGCAACCCCCTCCTCCGGGTATTTGATGGGCAGAGAGCTGTCCACATACAGATAGATATTGAGATAGTAATATGGGGCGAACCGACCCTTTTCAATTGCAAACTCGATGGCCTCCAACCCACCGTCCGGCTCTGTACCCGGATCAGGAGCAGGCAATCCGAAACGCTCGGCAAACGCCTTTGTATAGACAGCGATCCGCATTTCTTCTAATGGCAGCAGCGGGTAATCGGGATGATTTTCGACAGCAAAAACTGACGCCAGAAAAATCAACTGCGCCAGAAAAATCAGAGGTAACATTTTTAAATACTTGTTAACGACCCCTCTAGCTGTCTGAGACTTCATATGCCTTTCTCCTTAAATTTAATCGTCAGGGTTTCCACGAAAAAAATTCACCATGCTCCAACTGGTTTGCCGGGATTTATTGAAAAGCT
>NZ_JCBCBS010000006.1:0-2548 GCF_059864205.1 Pelovirga sp. | reverse complement strand
TGAGCGGTGAGCGGTGAGCGGTGAGCGGTGAGCGGTGATCGGTAACTGCTTACGGCTTCTTATAATCTATCTCGCGCCCGATCGCTTCGCTCTCTCATGCTCGCAATCAACGCTACCAGGGCAAAGACGAAAAACCACATTTCATCGCGATGAAAACCTTTAACCTTTTGTATCTGTTCATCACCGGGTCGGGGATCCTGTGCAAAGATAGAGCTGAATAGTTACAACCTTTTTATGAATTCTGCGAAAAAGTTTTTTGACTGGATATAACGATGTCCAGCTTCTTGTTGATATCCTTGAAAATCGCATAGACAAAATCATCCTTTAGACTCCCGTCATCGTTATAGTAGTTTTTTTTCTTCAGATATTCAGCAAGAGTCATTTTTCCTTCTATGTCCATTCTATCACCTGTATTCACTATTTTATTTTCTGCAGTCTCAAGTCATCGTTCGTCTGCGGCCAAATGCTTATCGACTTTAGCCTTTCTCCGCGATCTCTGTGACTGGTTTATTGCAGTCAATAGTTTTTTCCGTGTTTTTCCGTGATTTTCGTGGATGATACCGATCACGACCTTTTGCAATCTGTAAAAGACTTTGACAATTTGTAATAAAGGTTTATCATTACCACATGATACCACGCACTGTTGAAAAATATGTCTGCGAATTGCTCAAGGGTTTTCCCATTGTCACCATAACCGGGCCGCGGCAATCGGGCAAAACCACCCTTGCGCGCGCTATTTTTTACAACCGGCCCTATGCGTCACTGGAAGATCCAGATATCAGACTCGCCGCCTTGGACGATCCACGTTCCTTTCTAGCCCGCTTTCCGGACGGTGCCGTTCTCGACGAAGTGCAACGCTGTCCGCAGCTTTTTTCCTATCTGCAAACCCTGGTCGATAAAGATGGCCGCATGGGGTTATTCATCCTCACAGGATCACAGCAATTCGGGCTTATTTCCGGAATCACTCAGTCACTGGCCGGCAGAACTGCCTTTGTCGAACTACTACCCTTCGCATTTTCCGAATTACATCAGGGCAATGAGCTGTCTTCCGAAGCAGATATGTTGCTTTACAGCGGTTGCTACCCACCAATTCATGATCGCAATGTTCCCCCGCGCGCATGGCTTACGGCTTACGTTACAGCGTACATTGAGCGAGATGTCCGCCAGATCACCCAGGTGCAGGACCTGGAAACATTTCAACGTTTCGTTCGCCTCTGTGCAGGCCGAACCGGACAACTTCTCAATCTTTCCTCCCTGGCAACGGAATGCGGTATTACCCACAACACTGCCAAGTCCTGGATCTCGATTCTTGAAGCCAGCTATCTGGTTTTTCTGCTGCGGCCACACCATGCCAATTTCAACAAACGCCTGGTAAAGACGCCAAAGCTCTATTTTTACGATACCGGTCTTGTATCATGGTTACTCGGCATCCAGGCCCCTGAACAACTTGCTACCCACCCCTTACGTGGCAACATATTTGAAACACTGATTGTCACAGAGCTGGTAAAAACCTTTTTTAACCGAGCGGAAAAAGCACCACTCTCTTTCTGGCGTGACAGCACAGGCAATGAGGTCGATATCATTATTGATCAAGGCGGAAAACTGCAGCCGGTAGAAATCAAATCCGGTCGCACACTAACCCGCGATTCCTTTGCCGGGCTGGAAAAATGGCTCACCATCGCTGCTGATAGCGCCATGCAACCGTTGCTGGTTTATGGAGGTGACGACAACTACCAACACAAAGGGGTACAAGTGCTTTCCTGGAAAAATGTGGACGAAATACCGTAAGCTATCGTCATTTGTCTGCCACTTCGTGGCGTCTACCGCTGCGCGGTGTCATTGGTCTGCCGCTGAAGCGGCGTCTGCCACTTCGTGGCGTCTACCGCTGCGCGGTGTCATTTGTCATTTGTTAAAAAACAGTGAACGGTAAACTGTGAGCCGTGAGCGGTGTAAAGTCCTTAGTGAGCGGTGAGCGGTGAGCCGTGAACGGTTAACTGCTTACTGCTTACTGCTTACTGCTTACTGCTCACCGCTCACGGATCACTGATTTTCGACTCCCCACTCCCCGTTTTTCCCGCCCTTTCCTCTCCGGCTCTCCGTTAATGTTTTTCCTCGCTACTCGCTACTCGCTACTCGTCACTGCTTTCCCCACTCCCCACTCCCCACTCCCCACTCCCCACTCCCCACTCCCCACTCACCGCTCACTGCTTCTCTTCTCCACTTGACCAAAAGCGTACGACAAGATAGATTGAAAGAGTACGCACCAGATGATTCTCCAGGAAGGACTTCGCTCATGCCGATTACCACATCCAAACTGCGCAGCGACATCTATAATCTACTCGACCAGGTGCTGGAAACCGGAAAACCGCTTGAAGTTGAATTAAAGGGGCGGCAGCTCTTGATTCTGCCGGCAGAGCAGGTTAGCAAACTGGCACGGTTGGTTCCACATGACTGCATCCAGGGTGATCCTCAAGAGCTTATTCACTCCGATTGGTCCAGCGAGTGGAAACATGATCTACCTTGATACCCATGTGGTTGCCTGGCTATA
>NZ_JCBCBS010000225.1:0-10791 GCF_059864205.1 Pelovirga sp. | reverse complement strand
GTCTACGTTCTCAAACAAGGCCCAAAATTGAGCGTTTTTGAGTAAGAAATATTCAACTACTGGTGCACCCAAATAAAATGCGTAAATATTATCGGCGTCTGTAGCTGAGTAAGTTGTTTCACCATCTTTGACAACAAATGTTGCCGTTCCTGCTCCAAGAATAGAGTTGACCCACGCAGTTTCGGTATCTTCGTTTGAGTTAGCGAGGTTATCGGTTGCACCAAGAAAATTGTCGACGTCCCCTACATTAATACTGCCATTGTCGATTGTTATTGCAAAAGCCATCGGAACTACCAAAAACAACATCGCCACTAAACTAACTAAAATCTTTTTCATAACGCCCTCCTCGAGCATGGGTTAAGTCTTTCTTGTTCTATTGTATCAGCACATCCCATGCCAAATTTTAATCCATAACGATTTCTGTAACTTAGCAGCTATCCATAACCGACATCCATTCTTTGTAAAAAATTTCGACACAAAAAAACCGCGAAACGGAGAATTTCGCGGCGTATTATGATTGATGTGTAAAGTTTTTCGACGTCAGTAGCCGGCGAGGGCAACAAAACCTTGGGAAAAGGACACCAGGGCAAAAATCATCGGGATACAGACATTGGCGATGAAATGCAGGGTCAGCCCCTGGCTACGCCCCCAGACCTTCTTCATCACCACCAGATAATAATGTTCCTCGTCATCCATAAGGCGGATAAGCGCAACGCCCACCACGTAAACAGCGAATACACCCTTGATCAAATTGATGTCCATGACCGCCTCCCACATACCCGAAGCTTGCTGTTGTACCTAACCCTGCATAACTGCGATAAACATTTGCGATATAACGTTGTTATAAACATATCAAAAAGAAAATACTTATGCAAACGATGTTTTATCGTTTTTTGTTTTTTTTTCTAATTGTAGCGATATATGTTATTTTCACTTATTTTATGGGTATTTGTTCTGCTGAACGGAGACATTTCGAGAAGGTAAAAACAGCATATAAGAAAAAAATGCCGCTAAAACAGGTAAAGAAATCAAGATAAATATAAGGCAAGGACGTCTCTATATGACGCTGTTCTATTAAAAACAAAGACAACAATCGTGAAGGAAATGTCGGGATACGCCCTTTTGAAACGGGTCGCACCCCAGCCTGGAAGAATTAGCCCGAAAAAAAGTCCCGGCCGATATGGCCGGGACTTAGGTCTCGCTATGGAAGAAATAATTAACCCTAGATGCTAACCTTACGACGATACACGCCCATGCCTACTAATCCTGCACCTAAAAGCAGCAGGGTTGCAGGCTCGGGGACAGCCTGGGTATTGTTGAACACAGAGTAGTGCGATAGATCTCTGTCAATATTGCCAGGAAGAAAAAAAGCATTTAGTCCACTAACAACCCACACGTGAGAAATAGTTGCGTATTTTCCCAAGATGTAGTCAGCAGTCACACCAACAAACTCTAAACTAGCGAATGGTGAATCTATTTTATAAGAGAAAACCGCTTCGGGAAGTGGGTCAATATTGTTACTGGAACGAGTGTACACACGTGTGAACACAGGGTTCAGCGGCTCAGAAAATTCGGTATTAACATCCATACCAATGAGCTGATTCACATAACCAGTTTCAGCAACAGGGTTTGCAGGATCACTTGGACTAATTGACCCAAGATAATAGTCATCTGTGATACTTAGAGCAAATGCTCCCGATACACTGAACATCAACATTACCATCAAACTTAAAAATATTCTTTTCATATAGACCTCCGGTTCATGTTGTACTTTTTAAACAATGGTATTTTTAATTTTATTTTAATTAACATTGGATTTATTTAGATCAACCATAGCAAAACAACAAATTCATGTTCTTATTTTTTCTAATTTCAGTATAGATACCTTACAATAAAGGTTTCTGATGTATCAGGACTCAATATATAGTATCTAAATTCAAAACCATTATTTTCTATCTTACTATTTAAAACAAAAACCCCGATCAAATTTTCTGCTGGTGAAAACGCCGCACCTCCTAGAAAATCCTGATTTTCTGTGAATGCAATAACTTCAGTTCCATTATAAAGTTCTGCTCTTGTGATTCTGAAGGTTAATTCTGAATTATTTGTAATGGCAGCATAAAACTTTGATCCAGTAAGGTAATAAACTCCATCATCCGATTCGTATAAGGCGCTCCCATCGCCAACGATCGAAAATAATGACACGTAACTGTTTTCACTGATAATGATAGTTTTTACAGGATCTGATGCTACCCCGGTAGCAGCATCAAAAACGGTCAAATAGATTTCAAAGACTCCATCTACGTCAGCGGTAAAAGAAGAAGTAACTTCTTCAGGGGTTATTAAAACAGCGCTGCTGTCGGCAGGTCGCAAATTCATGTCCCAGCTGTAGGTCAGTAGTCCGCCGACTGGGCTGGTGGTGCTGCTGCTTGCGTCAAGCTGAACGATTTGCCCCGTTTCAATATACTGATCTAATCCTGGATTTGCTGTTGGGACGATGGATACATAATCACTTGCAGGAACACCGGGATCACTGGAACTGCCACCTCCCCCACCACCACCGCAGGCCACAAGAGCGAGCACACTGACAACCAGAGCTGAACACCTCAAAATCTGCCGAATGAATTTTTTCCACTGTAGCGGCATCATCAAAACCTCCCTAAATATAAAAACCAACCCATTCCGCGAGACATATCAACACCCTATATGCGCAACTAACATGCCACCACGGAGGACACCCTGAGAGATATGCTATCTACATGATTGTATTGATTAAATTGAGAACTACGGGGGGAGGGCTGAGTAAAATCCAGCAAAGACACCCATCATATTTGGCTTTTCTGCTACATATGATAGGTCTATGGTCCGCTTCAACTGAGCATTGGGAACAAAAAACAACAACGCACAAAAAAAAGGGTTCGACCATAGCAGCCGAACCCTTTGTCAACATCTTTTACTCTCACAAAGCCACGAAGACACCAAGACACCAAGAAAATCAATATTGAACGCAGATAAACGCAGATGTCACGCAGATTAAAACCTTTAACTTCAAAAAACAGTGCTTATCGTTTTAAGGTTTTAAACCCAGAATCTTTTTTTTGCTTTTGAGTTTATCCGCTTTCATCAGCGTCCATTAGCGTTCATCAGCGTTCAGATGTGCCTATAAGCTTTTCTCTGTGCCTTCGTGACTTTGTGTGAGGCCGTTTTTTAGTTCTCCGTCAAAAAAATCTTCTCATACAAATCTTCCAGAATCCGCAGATGCCGGGTTTCATCGGCCATCAGGCGCTTGAACAGTTCCATCATCGGCGCGCCTTCGCAGCCGCTGATCAGGGCTTTGTAAAATTTCACTGCCTGTTTTTCCATGTTAATGGCATAGGCAAGGCATTCACGGGCGTCAGCATCAGAGGATACTTTCTTTTGTTGAAAAATATAGTCAAGGTTCATACTCGGAATTTCTTCCGTCATCAGGTCTGAATTTTTATCAAACCCTTCAAACAACGCCGCTTCGATCAGATGCTTATGATTCAACTCTTCTTTTGCTGCATCGCGCAGGATCGCTTTGGCCTGACGATCCTTGACGATGCGAAAGGCATTGAGCAAGTTACGAAAGGCGCGTTCTTCCATGACAATCGACTTCTCCAGGGCCACTTCAAGGGTATAACAGATGTTTTTCTCTATTCCTGCTTCCTCGACAAAATCACTCATTAACTCTCTCCTTGTCTGGTTTAATAAATAACAATGTAGCCATGTTTGGTGGCAATGGCTGAAATCTCCAATAGATCCTGAATGTCATACTCGGTACCATCGAGAACAAAACGGTAGCCGCCCTCGGGTTTCTCCTTAGCCAGGCCGATGAGATATTCGAAACTGGCGGTTTTAATTGTTTCCATCTTTTTCTCGTTGTGTGGTTGATCGGCTTGATGCCGCCTGTTGTGGCGCCCAGCATAGCATATTATTGGTGCGGCGGATAAATAGTCTGTCATCCTCGAGGGCTTTAGTCGGGGATCCATTTTTTAACAGCCTGAAATCTCACTGGATTCCCGCTTCCGCGGGAATGACGCTCGATTGATTGCTTAACCACCGAAACAATAGCGCCAATCTGTGCTGCTGTCAGGTGCCGATGATTTTGACCAGCACGCGTTTGTGCCGGCGGCCATCGAATTCACCATAGAAGATCTGTTCCCAGGGGCCAAAATCGAGGCGGCCGGCGGTAATGGCGACAACCACCTCGCGCCCCATGATGGTTCTTTTCAGATGGGCGTCACCATTATCCTCACCGCTATCATTATGCCGATAACGGTTGATGGGCGCATGGGGGGCGAGCCCTTCGAGCCAATCCTCAAAATCCTGATGTAGACCCGACTCGTGATCATTGATAAAGACACTGGAGGTAATGTGCATGGCGTTACAGAGTAACAGACCCTCCTTGATGCCACTCTGTTCAAGACACTCGACGACTTTCGCGGTAATATTGACAAAGGCTCGGCGAGTGGGAATTTCAAAGGAAAGTTCTTTGCGATAGGTTTTCACGGCGCCTCCAGAGTCTGTCAGGTTCCGGCAAAACCGGTGCCGGATGCCGACATTGACATAATTTACCTGCTTCGGTATAACTTCGTGCTGACTTTTTGCATGACGATCAGGCTATTGAAAACCTTCCTGGGTTACAGCAAAACGACGTTAACCTCCCGCACCAGGGTGAGGTTCCACGCGGCACAAAAGGATGTTTGTATTGAAATCGACAACCCTGTTCTTCATCGTTCTGATGTTAGTGCTGCTGCTGGCAAGCTGCCGCGACAGCACCTTTCCGGTAGAAGAAAAAACGACGCCTGTCGTTGCCGGCGCGCCATCATATCAGGGGCTACAAGAAACATTCAAACGCTACAACTACCAACTCGATCAGATCGACGATGGGATACCCCCCTTGTTCGTCGAAAAAATGCCGGACGACTTAGGCCACATTGCGGAGACCGAAACGCGCAAGCGGCTATTTTTTAAAATCATGCTCCCCCTGGTGCTGCTGGTCAACGAGGAGATTCTGGCGGAACGTGAGCAGTTGCTTGCCATACAGCAACAGCTTGACCACTCAGACAGTTTATCTCCGGAACAACGTGCCACCCTGGAAAATTTGGCTGCGCGATACCGCGTTGACCTCAAAACTGAGGGTTTAGCAACGGCGATAGACATTCTCCTGCGTCGTGCCAACATTATTCCGGTTGAGCTTGCCCTGGCGCAGGCGGCCAATGAATCGGCCTGGGGAACCTCGCGCTTCAGCCTGGTGGCCAACAACCTGTTCGGGCAATGGACCTTCATCCCCGGCCAGGGGGTTGTCCCCGAGGGTCGCCCGGAAGGGGAAATTTACGAGGTGCGCAGGTTTTCCAACCTCTATGAATCTGTGCGCGCCTACGCCAATAACCTCAACACCCACCAGGCCTATCAAAGCTTCCGCTACCTGCGTGAAGACCAGAACATCGCGACCAAACCTGACGGCCTGGCTCTCGCGGAAGGGTTGCTGAGTTATTCCATTCGTGGCGAAGAGTACATTCGTGAAATTCAAGCGCTGATCCGTCACAACAATCTGCAGCGCTTAGGTGGCGCCAGCCTGCGGAAAACGGAATAACCCGAAGACCCTGTTTCTGGTCCACGGAAAACACGGAATCACACAGAAGTTCACATCATATAGAAAAACAGCTATTCACCAAACAGGTTACACAATAACGTTGCCTACATGTTCGATTCAGTGATTAACACGGATCTTCTTTGATGTTGTTCGTGCCTTCCGTGTCTTCCGTGGATAACTGATTTTCACAAGATGATTATTTACGCGGCGGATTATCGGCATTGATCCACAACTGACTGAACCACTGCCACCCGCCATCTGGCGCCTGCCGCGTCAGGGTATATTTGTTACGTCTACCCTTGAGGGGACTGTCACCCGTCACCTGATACCACCCTTCCCCACGTTCCTGATTGACACTGACCGTACAGCGGTTTGCGCCTTGAGCGAAACAGTTGAACTGAGTCGCACTGCCCGATATTCCCGGCATATAGAGATCGAGCACCGGTGGGGCCTTGGCAGTGTAAATGATTGAATCAAAGGGGTGCTGCTCAGCGACAACCAACGCCTTCATTACTGACTTTGATTTAAAATCATCGATGGTCGCAAATGGTCCGCCCATGGGAAAGCGCGGCAAGGTGAAGGGATCATGCGATGAATGAATCACTCCGGATTGCTGGGCAAAGGCAGCTATAAAGCCGAGAGCCTTCAAAACATCGATTATTTCAGAAGAATACTCACCATAGGGGTAAGCGAAGATATTCGGCGCAAAGCCCAGTTCGCGTTCGAAGGCATGCTGCGCTTTGAGAATGTCATCATGAACGCGCCGGCGCCATTGGGCATCTGTTTCCCCTGCCCCCTTTTCCACCAGGTAGGCATGGCCGGCCGTGTGATTGCCGATTTCAACCCCCTGTGCTACTACTTCACGAATCTGTTTCCAGGTCATGTAACCCGGGGTACCGACGGAATCGGTATTGACAAACAGGGATACGGGCACATCAAACGTGCGGATTACCGGCATGCCGGCTTCATAAAAAGACAGGTAGGAATCGTCGACGGTGATCATCACAGCACGTTCGGGCAAAGGCTCCCCGCGGGCCATGCGCTCAGCAACCTCCTGAGTCGATACAACCGGGATATTGCGTTCATGCAGGAATTCGAGCTGTTTGGTGAAGACATCGACAGCGATATTGGTTGAAGGGTAACGATTATCGTCAAAACGATGATAAATAAACGCATTGACCTGTCCGGCAGCGGCAACAACCGGCACCAGCAAACAAACAAACAGAAAAAAACCGACAAAACGAAACAATCTACGACTCCTTTTCATTTATTGATTCCACTTGCGCTGCCCGCACCTTGTTGCGCAGATAACGACGGATACTGTTCCGCGCCCGCGGGGTAATCGCCCACTCCAGCCACTTGGGCAACACTTCAGGTTCCTGGGCGGTTTCAACCATGACCTGATCGCCGTCAAGCAGTCGGGTTTTCAGTTGACGGATGCGGCCGTTGATCACACCACGGCGAGCACGCAGACCTACTGAGTCGTGAATATCGAAGGCAAAATCCAGAACACTGCTCCCTTCCGGCAGTTTGCGCACTTCCCCGTGCGGGGTATAGACCTGAATGGTTGCCGATGCCAACTTTAAGGATTCGGTATCGAAAGCCGACTCACCATCCATCAGGGATTGCATCAACACCCGGAAATTATCATGACGGAACCTGAAACCTGGCGCCAGCACCCCGGCAAGATTAAATCGTGCCAGTTTGCGCGTGGTGATTTCTATGCGCATCCGCTGCTCTTCCGCCTGCACGGTGGTTTTTATGGCCAGATAACCATGTTGCGAGGTCTGATTTAAATGATCCCGCAACTTGCCGGGAATCGGCGGAAACAAACTATGCAGGATGCCAAGAAACAGATAAGCGTCCATCATCCGGTCGACATGCACTTCCAGGCTAAAAAGGGCGACAAAACCGCGTCCCATCTCGCGCGCCGACTGGATAGTAAAGGGGCGCCAGCGTTCTTTTACCAGCACTGATAACTTCTGTTTTTCACAGGCAATGTGGATTTGGCCGCGGATCTGGCGCAGATAGCCTGATGTTTCTTCCTGGAGCGCAGCAAGGGCTTGCCGGTAACGCTTGGCACGCTTGGGATAAAGGACCGAATGCGACAGGGATTCAAGCTCCGTTGCCACATAGCCCATGCCGAGATGGCGCGCCAGAGGCACATAAACGCTACGGGTTTCTTCGGCGATCAATTTTTGTTTTTGCAGAGGCAGGGCATCAATGGTGAGGAGATTATCGATACGATCCCAGAATTTCAGACACAGAACGCGGATGTCGTCGATCGCAACCAGCAGGGTTTTTTTATAGGTTTCCTGCTTTAAATCCTCACGACTCATTAACCCCGAGGTCACCTTGGTCAAACCGTCAACCAGATGGGCAACCTCGTCACCGTATTTAGTCTGCACTTCTTCCAGGGTGACCGGGGTATCTTCGACGACATCGTGGAGCAAGGAGGCGATAACCGACGAAAAATCCATCCAGTGGCGAGCCGCCAGATGCGCTACCCGCAGGGGATGAAATATGTAAGGCTCCCCCGACTTGCGCACCTGCCCACGATGGGATTCCCGGGCATCACTAAGAGCCATCTCCAGGCGCGCAATTTCGCTATCAAGGACATCCTCCGAGAGCTCCGCGCCATAGTGGGTTACCAGCAACTCCATAATGTCGTGCATGAGGCGTTGTTCAGTTTTTATGTCAAACTTCACCATAGTAATCTACCAGTGTCATTTACCCGGGAGGCCAGGACAGTTGCCGTTGGCCAAGAAGATGAAAATGCAGATGCCAGACGGTTTGACCGCCGGCCTGATTACAATTGTTGACAATGCGAAAACCGTCCTGGGCGAAACCGAGGTTGTCGGCAACTTTTGCAGCAACCTGGAAGATATGACCAACCAGGGCGTTGTCTTCCGGCGTAAGGTCAAGGGTAGTCGGGATGTGCCGGCGTGGAACGAGAAGCAGATGGGTGGGTGCTTGCGGGTTGATATCTTCAAACACCACGACAAGATCATCCTGATAACGGATGGTTGCCGGTATGTCACCGGCGGCTATCCTACAGAACAGACAATCAGACGACATGAATCACCTCTATTCTGATGATGGTTTTATAATAAACTTTCTAACCCCGCATTCTAGCAAAGATTGGTGACAACAGCTAATCATTTGACATTTTCGCACAGGGTATAGTTGTCATTTTTTTGCAAGTGAATGAGGAACTCCCGGTTACCTTTTGCACCCAGCACCGGACTTTCAATAACGCCGTGAACGCGACAACCCAATTCACCTGCCAGGGCACGAATGCGCTCTACCACCTGGTCATGCAGTTCAGCGTCTTTGACAATCCCCCCCTTGCCAACCTGCCCTTTGCCAACTTCGAACTGGGGCTTGATCAAGGCAATAACATCAGCCTGGGGAGCAAGCAGGTGCAGGGTGTTGGGCAACACCTTGGCAAGCGAGATAAAAGAGGCGTCGATCACTGCCAGTTCGGGGACATCAGCTAAAGCATTGCGCTGCAGGTGCCTGATATTGCACCGTTCAAGGTTGATCACCCGCGGGTCCTCACGCAACGACCAGGCCAGCTGGCCATAACCGACATCCACAGCGTACACCCTGGCGGCACCATGCTGCAGCAAACAATCGGTGAAACCACCGGTTGATGCACCCACATCAAGGGCAATACAACCTTTGACCTGCAGATCGAAAGCCGCCAAAGCGCCTGCCAGTTTCAAACCGCCGCGGGAAACAAAAGGGATGTCATCTGATTTCAGGCGGATCTCGGCCTGTGGGTCAACCTGTTGACCGGCTTTGTCGATACGGTGGTCGTCAACGACCACATTACCGGCCAGAATCAAGGCGCGAGCCCGTTCACGCGACGCGGCCAATCCTCGTTCCACGAGAAGCATATCGAGGCGTTTTTTCATGATACGTACCGTGGCCGCCGGGGCAGCAAAGGGGAAGCAACTGGCGTGGTGATCCGGGCAGCTATGCGCTAACAACGCAGCGTTTTTAAACTCTAACAGTTCAGCACCGGATCTTCGGATCCTATGACAAGGGACGCGATTGTTTCCCGTTGAGTCATCCATGTCCGCTTGTTGTCGCCGTCCATGGCGATAAACACCCTTGCCACAGGAGCCAAAGGTCCTGCGCAAGGATAGTGCACAATAGTTACTTTAAACTAAGCGTCAGTCCAAAAAAAGATCGGGGAACAATGGACTATTGGGGTCGACAGCATAGTGGCTTAAATCGGTGATTCCTTCTTCGCGCAACACCTCTTCGTCAATAAAAAACCGACCGCCGGCATGACGACTATCCCGCGTCAGTAAATACCAGGCGGCATCAGCCATAATCTCCGGGACGCGGCAGTTTTCAGCTTTGACCGCGCCGCCAAGCATGGCAAGAGCGGCGGTAGCGATGACCGTTTTCGGCCACAACGCATTGACGGCAACGCCCTGCTCGGCATATTCAGCAGCAAGACCGATGACAGCAAGGCTCATTCCGTACTTTGACATGGTATAGCCGGCATGATGTTTAAACCAGCGGGGATCAAGGTTTAACGGCGGAGAAAAAGACAGGATATGAGGATTTTTTGCCTTGAGCAGATGCGGAAGACAATACCTGCCCGCCAGATAAGACCCACGAACGTTAACCTGGTGCATCAGATCAAAGCGCTTGACCGGCGTCTTTTGAACTCCAGCCAGAAAAATGGCGCTGGTATTGTTGATCAGGATGTCTATACCGCCGAAGGTATCAACAGCCGTTTTGACCGCTTCCTGCAACTGATTTTCATCACGGATATCAACGGCCAGGGGCAGGGCCTGCCCTCCGGCAGCGACAATCTGTTGCGCGGCGGAATAGATGGTTCCGGGTAATTGCGGATGAGCTTCTGTTGTTTTGGCCGCGACGACAATATTGGCACCATCAGCAGCTGCTTTAAGTGCTACCGCAAGGCCGATGCCGCGACTGGCACCAGTAATAAAAAGGGTTTTCCCGGATAAACTCCGCATTATTCCTCCACTGGTCTGCCGCTGCGCGGGGTCTACCGCTGCGCGATGTCTGCCGCTTTGCGGGGTCTACCGCTTTGCGGCGTCACTTGTCCATCGCTGCGCGATGTCTGCCGCTGCGCGGGGTCATTTGTTGAAAAACGTGAGCCGTGAACCGTGAACCGTGAGCCGTGA
>NZ_JCBCBS010000222.1:0-2320 GCF_059864205.1 Pelovirga sp. | reverse complement strand
TAAGCGCCCTGCTGACGATAGTTATTACTTATCGCCGGGGCGCTTTTCCTATTTTAGCTCCGGTCAAACTTAACGACAGGAGCAAATCATGGCTACAGTACAATTGACCGACATTATCGACGTAACAGTATTTCAAGACCTTCCCGCTGTAAACTCTCCCGAATTAACCGCTTTTTATCAGTCTGGTATCGTGACCAGTAACCCACTGCTGAACGGTCTGGCGACTGCACCCGGCAAGCTGGCTGAACTTCCCTTCTGGCGTGATCTTGACGAAACCGTTGAGCCGAATCGCTCAAGTGACGATCCGACATCCAGCGCCACGCCGCAAAAAGTCACCCAAGGCGAGCAGATCAGCCGTAAGGTGTTTCTGAACCAAGGCTGGAGCAAATCGGACCTTGCTTCTGAGCTGGCAATGGGGCCAAAAGCAATGGAGCATATCCGCTCCCGTGTGGATACTTACTGGGTCCGCCAGTGGCAGCGCCGGTTGATTGCTGCTGCAAATGGCGTACTGGCTGATAACGTTGCGAATGATAACAGTGATATGGTCTATGACGCGTCTGAGGCGTTGACGGCTAACATCACTGCCAACAGCGTTTTTACCCGTCAGAATTTCACCAGCGCCGCTTTCACCCTTGGCGACCGCGTAGATGGCACACAGGCCCTTGCTGTGCATTCCATGATTTATAAGCGCATGGTTGACAATGACGACATCGACTTCATTCCTGACAGCCAAGGCAATATGAGCATTCCAACCTTCTTGGGAAAACGTGTCATTGTTGATGATTCTATGCCCTATGTCGCCGCTTCTGGGACGAGTGCTCCAAAGTACACTTCTATCCTGTTCGGGGCTGGTGCTTTCGGTTATGGCGATGGCGTTCCTGACGTTCCTGTTGCTGTTGAGCGTCAGGAAGCACAGGGCGACGGTGGCGGTATTGAAACCCTATGGACCCGCAAGACGTGGATTCTGCATCCCTTCGGGTTTAAGCACACAGGCACTCCTGCTGACAGCGCTACAGGTTTCAACCTTGCCGAGCTTGGCGCAGCAGCGCAGTGGGAGCGAGTCGTTGATCGAAAGAACGTACCCTTGGCATTCCTCGTCACCAATGGCTAATTGATCGAAACAGCCGGGGATTAACCTCCCCGGCTTAATCATAGGAGTATGATATGACAAGCGCACAACTGAAAGCGGCCCTTGTAAAACAGCAAGAGATTAGCAACTCTCTTCCTGCAAATACTATCCAGTCGTTAGCTGCTGCTCTTGCCGCCGCAATTGCCAGAATAGAAGCACTTGAGCAGGCATAAAGGAAGCAACCAATGCAATCCATCAAAGAGCAGTTGACCAAACAGATTGAAATCAACAAACAAATTAACCAGCCTACGGAGCCGCAAAGTGATGCAAAACAACCGGCCGTCAAAAAAGTACGCAAAACCCGGCGATCCTGAATACCGCGTTTGGCTATTGCAGCAGAAGCGGAAGAAGCGCAAGGGCGTTGCTGAGGAGCCAGTGAATGAGTGATTTTTACACTCTCCCAGGCATTCCGTCCGACCTTCTGGACAGCGAAGAAGTCGGAAACCGTGAGCTGAAAACTAACGTTGAGCAGTTGCGGCGTTCGGTAGACCCTTCCGGCGCGATCCAGCAGCTCGACAGGTTCCACTTTTCGACGCATCAGGGATACACCTACAGTATCGGCCATGAGTTTGTTTTGTCCGGCACAACACCGCAATATGCAGAGGTTGTCATTGGAGAACGCGAGATCCACTTGCAGGAGCGAAGTGTTATTACAAACTCCTCTGATATTGTTGTCGAATTGTTTTATAACCCGACGGTGACGGTCGGAACACCGGTTGACATTCCAGTCACTCGGTTTAATTTCTCCAAGCCGGCCAGCCATGACGTTGTTGCGAGAATAGTGCAATCATTCACCGGCGGTGAGCTTGCAGGGCGAACTATCATTTATGGTGAAGTCGGAGTTGGCAATACTTCCGTGGGTAATGGCGTTGCGACTGACAGAGAAATCAATTTTCCAGCGGGGGCTACCGTTGGCGTGAAGATACAACGCAGAGCAGGAACCGGAGAATCCAGAGTCAAAATTGACTTTGGTTTTTATGAAATTCATAAACCTTAAAGGTTTTTAGTTATGATTGAACGTCGCGAAAGAACCCTAACTGACAAAGATATTGAAGCAATAGCACAAGCCATGAAAAAAACAGACCACTGCGTATTTGATGAGGAAACGCGGTCACTGTTGCGGATGCTTACAAAAATCTACAGCGACGGGCGTAACGCAGCGATTAAAGGAATTATCGCAATGGTGCTGTT
>NZ_JCBCBS010000177.1:0-33272 GCF_059864205.1 Pelovirga sp. | reverse complement strand
AGGAACGGTTTTCTCTACAATGTGTTAACTAATCAGGATACCGAAGATATTATCTCATCAAAACGCTTCGTTAAATGCTTCTTTAATTTTGACGGGGTTATTACCTATGAAGATGGAACACAGCAAACCATTCTAGAGCATCGAATGGAGAAAATGAAAGAATATGAGTTCCCTCAAGATTATCTAGAACAATTTCTTGATTAGAGAGCTGGTACCGATATTTGGGCCGGTTGGCGGCGCACACGAAAATTAAGATGAATAACATTCATGTGACAATGATTTTGAGCGGCAGGATCGTCTTGACCTACCGGTATGTCGGTGATAAGGTACATGTAGTTCACTTGCTAGACGGTTGATATTATGGATGCAGGGCGCCTTCTTGAAATATTGGTCAGTTACAATCGCTTCTGGACGACTGGACATGTCGAAGCAGGGATCGGCCGGGATTTGTTGTCACGATGTTTGTCTCAGGTCGACACGAAGGAAATCCTTGTCCTGAAAGGGGTGCGTCGCTGCGGCAAGTCCACACTGTTGGCGCAAATAATGGATGCTCTGCTTGGTAAGGGCATTCTGCCCCGGCAGCTGTTACGGGTTAGCCTGGAAGAACCACTTTTTTCCGTCGAAGCATCGGTAGAATTGCTCGAACAGATCTACCGCACCTGGCGGGAACGGATTTGTCCGGAAGGGAAGGGGTATCTTTTTCTAGACGAGATTCAGAATATTTCTGGTTGGGAAGGGTGGGTACGTGGTCGCAGTGATACCGAGGATGTGAAGATCTTCGTATCCGGTTCCTCGGCACAGATGCTCTCCCGGGAGATCGGCACTAAACTGACTGGCCGGCAGGTTTCATTCGAGGTCTATCCACTTTCTTTCAGTGAATATTTGCGATTTAAAGATATCATAGTTCATTCAGAACTTGAATACATTGCAAAAAAGACACTGATTCGTCATCACTTTCACGAATACCTCAAGTACGGTGGCTTTCCAGAAGTTATCCTCAAAGAAAACGACGAGGATCGTGAGATGTTGCTGAAAAACTACTTCGAGGATATCCTCTACCGGGATATTGTGACCCGCCATGAGATTCGTGACGTTGCTGATCTGCGCAATTTAGCGGTCTTTCTGATGACCAACAATACTCGGAAGACCAGTGTCAATAAGCTCAAAAATAACTTTTCCATTTCTCAAGATAAGACCGAAAATTATCTCTCGGCAATTCTTGAAAGCTACCTGACGTTCCAGTTACAGAAATTCAGCTGGTCCCTAAAAAGTGTCCAGAGAGCCGGGTTCAAGCCTTACGCTATCGATACCGGGTTGCGCAACCGGGTGGCTTTTTCCTTTTCAGCCGATGCCGGGCGCCTTGTCGAGAACGTCGTCCATAACCATCTGCATCGTTGCCATGAAGACGTTTTTTTTGGCGAAGATGATAGCGAAACTGATTTCATTGTAAAACAAGGTATGACGATAACGCAGCGCATCCAAGTCTGGTACGAGGATGATCCTCAGTCAGAAATCCCTGAACGTGAACTGGCCGCTTTCAGCAATTTAATAAAAAAGGACAAGGCAGAGTGTCTTCTGCTCACCAACGAACTGGAGACCGAAATGACGGTAGGAGACACCCATGTACGTTGCTTGCCGGTTGTTAAGTATCTTTTATTGGATTCTTGATGAAGGATATTTTTTGCTGTGAATCGGATGCGCCTGACAATTCCAGATCCTCTGTCCATTAGAGTTACTTGAAAATCAACGAATTTTTTAAGATTTCGGTTTTCCGGGTTTACTGATCCATGGATAATACGCGCGTTTTTTCTTTCTCTGGTTGTTGCTTGATCATGTGTGTCGGATTGATTTCCGTCATGCCGCACTCGATGCCAAAATTAAACATCTTTCTGACCACTTTCAGGACATTGTCGCTTTGTATGGGTGCACCTCGTTCAATAATGCGCTGCAGCAATTCATAAATGTGTTTGCGTTTTATATTGTTCAGATCGATGTGCCCAATGTGGGGGAGTACGTTAACGGTCAGAACACGCTTATTTTCTTTGTATATCCGCAGCGTGTTTGTTGTTCTGGAGTATTCTTACAGATAGCGTGTTGTGAGATCGGCGACGGTCTTGCCTTCAAGTTTCAGGTCAACACCACGTTTTTGGGCAGAATGGAGGACAGCAGCGTTTTCTTGCGCTACAGCGAGTGAAATCTATCCATATTCGCCAATACGAACCCTTTGTTTCTTGCCAGCATCGTAATAGATATAGTAAAAGGTTTTTGTCCCGGATGGTTATACCCGAATAGAGAAGCCACCACCCTCTGTGCGCTCATAGAGTTTGACTTCTGGCTTGAGGTTTTTAACCCCTGTATCTGTAAACCGTTTCATGATTGATCGTGGTTCGTTTTGTGGTCTTTTTGATGAGCTTTTCTATGAAGTTTGATGATATAACATGCCGTAATCTAGTAAAATGGAAAACATAAGATACTGAAATAATTGTACTAAAACCCCCACGACCCCATAGCTCAGCTGGATAGAGCGACTCCCTCCTAAGGAGTAGGCCGGTGGTTCGAATCCACCTGGGGTCGCCACAACAAGCAATTGACAGATAATCATGATGCTGCTATAAAAACGCCTCATGCGGGCGGTTAGCTCAGCGGGAGAGCATTCGCCTCACACGCGAAGGGTCACTGGTTCGATCCCAGTACCGCCCACCAAAAAAATATGAGACTCAGGCTGCGACTTGGGTCTTTTTTTGTTCAGGTCTGATACCTGACCCCTGACCGTAAAGGGATGTAAATACTATGCGTTATATCTGTACCTGCTGTGGCTATGTTTATGATCCCGAAAAGGGGGATGCCCTGAATAACATTCTGCCCGGCACCGAATTTGTTGATTTGCCGCCGGAATGGGTTTGCCCTTTGTGTTATGCGGCGCGGGATCAATTTGATCCGCTGGATTAAAATACCGATTTACACCCCTTCCAGGCGCAGCTTCAATTCGTTCATCTGACCCGTCTCAATGTTGCCGAAGGCCAGCCGTAAGTAAGGCTCAAGGCCGGGACCGAAGGCCTCTCCCGGTAAACAGATGATCCCCGCTTTGTCCAGCAGTTTTCGTGCTGCCTGGCGACCGCTCAGGCCGACCCAGGGATGTTTGACCCAGGCAAAAAAAGAACCACTGGCGGTCAACTCAAACCCCTTGATGCCGGTGTCAAAGCAGGCAGTAACGGCAGCGTGACGCTGTTGCATTATTTGTGCTTTTTCTTCTATCCAGCCATCCAGATGACCACACCCATATTGCAGTGCCAGTTGCGCCGGACGCGGCTGACATACCACCATGCTATCCTGAATTTTTAACGCTTGTTCGATCAGTTCCATTGCGCCAATCAGGGCGCCACAGCGCAAGCCGGTCAGGGCAAAGGTTTTGCCGAAGGAAGCGACGTGAACAAAGTGCTGCTGCCAGTTGTTGTGCCTAAAGAGCTGATGCGGAGGGGAATTGCTGAAGTCGTTGATGAAGCAGTTATAGGTTTCGTCAAGAATCAGGACAATTGAGCGTGCTTGCGCCAGATCCAGAAGCTGTTCCAGTTGCTGTGACGGGATCGTCGCCCCGGTCGGGTTGCTGGGTGAAACCAATAACAGGGCCCGGGTCCTGGGGGTGATCTTTTGTTCGATGGCAGCTAGGTCCGGGAGACCACTGCTGTCTGGATCGAAGGGGATATATGACGGCTTTACCCCGTAGCTTTGCAGCGCCATCAAGTGATCAAAATAGGCCGGCAGGGGAACGATCACTTCATCACCCGGTTGGCATAAGCACATCATGGCGAGCCAGAAGGCCTGACTGGCACCGATGGTCAGACAGATCTGATCTGGTTGGGGAGCACTCTGGTAGTGGCGCTGATACCAGTGGCACAGGTCTGTCCGCACATCCGGCAAGCCTTCATCCGGGCTGTAGCGGTAGGTTGCCGGATCATCGAGGGCTTTTTGCAGATGGCTGATGAGTCCTGGTGCCGGCGGGTAGTTGGGTACCGCCTGACAGAGATCGAGCAGGGGGAGTGCTGCCGAGGCACTGCGACCAGCGAGCCAGCTTTTGACCTCGGTGATCGGCGGTGGTTGAACCTGGCGTATCAGCTTGTTGATGTTCATGGCCATATCCACTCAAGAGGTTGTCATCTTGTGTTAGATTATTCCTTGCAGATACTGAACAATATCAGTTTTGATCGGCATGAAGTAGAGATTGTCATCATGGCTGTGGGCAAACTCCAGTGCCTTACGGGCAAAATCACGGTTCCATTGCAGCGTAGCGGCAAAATCGCGCGGGAAAATTGCGTGGTTCTTGTTTTCCCAGTAGCTGCGGCTACTGTCGGTAACAACGGGTGAGACCCCCCAGTAGATGGTGGTGTTGCGGAAAAACCCCTGGTAAATCTCCATCAATCGCAGATCAAAAAAAGGCTGGGTGAAAAAACCATCAGCGCCGGCGTCCTGCTTGGCGTGCAAGTAGTCGATTTCATCTTTAATGCCGCTACGATAGGGGTCAATCCCGGCGTAGATCGTCAGCTCAGGGCACTCGCGTTTGAGGCGTCGAATCATTTCGAGAGAACTGGTGCGATAGTAGGTGTGTTTCATCTCCTGTGGCGGGTCGCCGTTGATAACCAGTACCGCCTCGACCTTGCTGTTACGCAACTGTTCAAGGATTGGCAGGGGCGCATCAGGATTAAAATCGATGGCGCGCAGGTGCGGGATGGTATGGGGTACGTATTCTCCGGCAATGGCACACCCCTGCCAGCTGCGCATATCAAACCGCAGGATGTCGGGGATATTGATCCTGTTTACCGCCGGGAGATGCCGGCGCACCAGTTCCAGCTCTTTGCGCAGGGAAAGTTCATTCCGGGGTACTAGTTCCAGCGATATTTCAGTCATTCCAACTCCTGACAACGAATTTATGCTTTTTCTGTAATGATTTCGCCACTGAAGCGATAAAGTTCGGTATCCGGGGCTTGCCACATGTCTGCCGACAGCCCGGCCTTGTTACAGGTCTGACGCAGAAAAGTCAAGGCATCCCAACAATGTTCGGCGGCTACCTGGGGGAGCAGTACGCCGCGGTTGATCCCATGCTCAAGGTAAATACCATGCTGGCCAATGATGATGTCGTCGGGGCCGGAGATCTTCTCCAATGGTGACAAAACGGTAATTTCAATCCTGACCAACTCCAGTTCGGTTCTGGTCAGGGGAGAAAAGCGCGGGTCCTGGGTGGCGGCGGCGACAGCCATCAGGGCCACTTCCTGATAGAGGGGGCGGCGTGACTGAAAATTGCCGATACAGCCGCGCAACTGCTCATTGATCTTCAAGGTGACAAAGCAGCCGGCGCGCTCATTCAGGAGTTGTTCCTCTCGAGGCGCGGGGGAATAGGGCAGCTGGTCAAGCGCATGTTCAATCGCTGTGTGGGCGGTGTTTAAAAGAACCTGCGCCGCAGTGTCGGTCATCATGACGACTCCTGTAAGGTGAAAAGTTGTTTTTAGCAGACGAGATAATTTATAGTTGCTGCTCGCTTCCGGCGCAACCGTTTTAATATCAATCAGCTGTTGGATGTTGATGTGATAAATGAAGCAAGGGGTATTTGGTGGTACGGATTTTTAATTTTTTGTTTGTTGTTCTCATCCTGTTTGTTGTCGGCGGTTGCACCCCAAGACCCGGTTTCATCAAGGTTACGGATGATTCGCCCTTAAGCGCCGAGCAGGAATCCCAGCTCAGCCAGCTATGGAGCAATGCAGTCGTTCAGTATCTGGGAGGGGATTACCCTGATGTCGATCTTGAAAAATATGTCAATCAGGTTGCCCGGCGGCTGATGACGGATAGCAGCAATCAGCTCAAACAGGTCAGGGTTGCCAATCATTCAGACGCCTATTCTTTTGCCTTGACGGGTGGCATTGTTGTTGTAACGCGCGGTGTATTGCAGGAACTTGAGTCTGAGCAGCAGCTCGTCGCCCTGTTGGCACGCGAAATTGGACATCTTCAGGCCGGTCATGTGACCAACAACATGAGACCCCTGGTCCGGGGTCGCGCCGTTTTTTTGCAGGACGTACAGCCCGGGGATCCGAACTATTCACAGCGCTTATTGTTGCTGCGTGAACTGACGGAAGGAACGCTGCACAAGGGTTATGGCAGTGAGAAGGACATGCGTGCAGATAGCGCAGCTATCGATCTGCTGGTTCGTAACGGCTATCCTGTGAGCGGCTTTTTTGAGCTGGATGACATGTGGCAGCGCCTGAACCAGGAGGCCACTGTTGCCGGCCGGTCAGTTAATCCTTATGAGTTATCGTCGCTGCGCCGGCAAGCGGTCCGTGATTATCGTGCTGCAGCTTATCCCGGCTATCGCAGCGCTAAAGGTCTTGATCGTACTGCCTATGGTCGGCAGATGGCAAGCCTTCACCAGTCAGCGCTTGCCTACCAACTCTATGACCAGGCCCGGTATGCTGAAGCAGCGGCAGAACAGACAAAAGCCCTGCAATTATATCATCAGGCGATCCGGCAGCAGCCCCAGAGCCTGTTACTGACGGCGTTGGGGATGGCTTATCTGCGCGGCGAAGATCTGATCCCGGCACGACGCTATCTGCGTCAGGCGGTTGCCGCAGATACAGATTATTATCAGTCGCGACTGGGCCTTGGTTACATTCATTTGCGCCGCGCTGAATGGCCGGATGCCGTCGCGGAAATAGAAGCTTCGCTGGCACTGCTACCGACATTGCAGGGTGTTTTTCTGTTGGCGGAAGCAGAAGAGGGGCGTGGCAACGGTGTTCGCGCCCGTAACCTGTATCGGCACCTGCTGGAGGTTGATAGCCGTAGTGCGCTTGGACGTGCCGCTGCTGAGCGGTTGCGGCAGTTGCCGCGCTGAACGGTATGCTGGTTTGGCCCCTGGAAAAAAATGAGGTTTTGCTCTGGCAGGGGCGGCCGGCACCGCGTTGCTATCTGTTGCGGCACTGGCGCAGTCAACTTGGCGCGCTTGTTGTGTTGCTGTTTTTTGGGCCGCTCTTTTTAGGAAGCTGGCATCGTGAGCTTTCGCTTCTGACGTTGGCTCTTTTCCTTTTGCCGTTGCTACCGGCCTTGGTTTTAGGCCCCTTACGGTTGGTGTATTTACGCCGGCGCTGGGAAACCCTTTTTTATGCCGTCACCGACCGGCGTTTATTGGTTCGGTACGGATTGAACAAGCAAACCCTCAGCTATCCGTGGTTGTCGCTGCATGCCGTTACTCTTCATCCCTACACAGACCGGCTGGCCACTATTGAACTGAGATTTACTGATTCGCGCAGGGTGATGCTCGAATGTCTGGAAGAACCCACGACCTGCCTGCGCACCTTGCCTGCTGCGGCGATTAATCCCCTGGGACAAGAGGATCCTGTTTGACTCGGATAAGTTGTCGTGGCTATGATGTTAAATTGACTGAAAATCCGTGCCGCAAGGTACTTAAACGATGATGGTGATATGAAATCTTTTTACCTGGAAACTTTTGGCTGTCAGATGAATGTGGTTGATTCCGAGCAGATTACCGCGCTGTTGCAGGACATCGGCTATCAGCCGGTTGACGCACCCGATCTGGCCGATCTGGTGTTGCTCAACACCTGTTCGGTGCGGGATAAGGCGGAACGTAAGGTGTATGGACATCTCGGCCGCTTCAAGCCGATCAAGGACAAGCGCCCGGAGCTGATTATCGGCGTTGGTGGCTGTGTCGCCCAACAGGAGGGGCAACGCATGCTCGATACGGTTTCTTATCTCGATCTGGTTTTCGGCACCCACAACATCCACCGTTTGCCCGAAATGGTGCAGCAGGTGGAGCGGACACGTGGGCGCGCCAGTGAAACCGATTTTCTTGATCGTGAAACGCGCTTGAATCTGTTTCCCGAGCGTTCGACCAGTGAGAGTGTCACGCGCTTTGTCACCATCATGCAAGGGTGCGATAATTTTTGTTCCTACTGCATCGTCCCTCACGTCAGGGGGCGGGAGATCAGCCGTCCCAGCACGGAAATTCTCGCAGAAATTGAGAACCTGGCAGCATCCGGAGTCAAGGAGGTGACCCTGCTTGGTCAGAACGTCAATTCCTATGGGTGCAAGACGGATAATGAGATGTCCTTCGCCCAGCTGTTGCAGGCTGTGGACGCACTTCCCGGTTTGGAACGCTTGCGCTTTGCGACCTCGCATCCCAAGGACATTACTACTGAACTGATTGACTGCTTTGGCCGTTTGAAAAGCCTGTGTCCGCAAATTCATCTGCCGGTTCAAAGTGGCTCAGACCGGATTCTGGCGTTGATGAATCGCGGCTATGATGCTGCCGATTATCTTGACAAGGTGCGCCGTTTAAAAGCCGTGTGTCCGCAGATCCGCTTGACTACCGATATTATCGTCGGCTTCCCAGGGGAGACAGAAGAAGATTTTCAGGCCACCCTCGATCTGGTTGAACAGGTCAGGTACGCCGATGCCTTTACCTTTTTGTATTCACCACGGGTCGAAACAGCCGCAGCGACCATGCCCGACAATGCCTCCGCCCACCGGAAACAGCAGCGTTTTGATCGGCTGCTGAAACTGCAACAGCGCATCAGTAGCGAGATCTGGCAAGAGGATGCCGGATGCATCGTGCCGGTGCTGGTGGAAGGGGCGAGTAAACAGGGGAATGGTCAACTTTTCGGGCGTACAGTCTGGAACCGGATTGTCAACTTCAGTGGTCCGCAGGAGCTGATCGGCCGAATTGTTCCCGTTACTATCGTCAAGGTGTTGCGCAACTCCCATCTGGGGGACTACCAGGATAACTTCTGCTGACAGGAATACTACGATGATTGATCTTCATACCCATACGTTTTTTAGCGACGGTGAACTGGTGCCGGCTGAACTGGTGCGGCGCGCTGCTGTCGCCGGCTATCGCGCCATCGCCATTACCGACCACGCCGACAAAAGCAATATCGCCTGGCTGCTCGCCAATCTCGTTGGTGTCGTCAACGAGATCGGTGAGGCTAACGGCATGCAGGTTCTGGCCGGGGTGGAGCTGACCCATGTCGCACCGGCAGCCATCGCTGATGCCGCTAAACTGGCGCGCGATCATGGTGCCGAACTGGTGGTTGTCCATGGTGAAACCATTGTCGAGCCGGTGATGACGGGAACCAACCTGGCCGCCATCAAGGCGGGTGTCGATATCCTCTCACATCCGGGACTTATTACCCCTGAAGAAGTCCAGCTGGCTGCAGAAATGGGCGTCTGCCTGGAAATTACCACCCGTAAAGGGCATTCCCTTACCAATGGCCATGTCGCCAAGCTGGCGCACAAGTACGGTGCCAAACTGGTCATCAATAATGACACCCACGGTCCCGGTGATCTGGTCTCTGGCGAGCAGATGCGCCGGATTGCGTTGGGGGCGGCACTGACCGAAGATCAATTTCTGCAGGCTCAGGCCAACTCACGCGCCCTGGTTGCGTACGCTAAAGGCTAGAAAATGAACACCTTTAATCATTTCGATTTTCTTAAACAACTGGTTGAAACCCCCAGCCCGTCAGGATTTGAACAGCCGGTGCAACGCCTGATTCGGCAGCAGCTTGAGCCTGTGGCCGACACCATTCAAACCGACATCATGGGCAATTTGATCGCCTTGCTTAAGGGACGGGGCGGCCCCACCGTCATGCTCGCCGGTCACTGCGATGAAATTGGTTTCATGGTCCAGTTTGTCGATGATAAGGGCTTTATCTATTTCGGCGCCATTGGTGGTGTCGATCCCCATCTGTCTCCGGGTCAACGGGTGCGTATCCACACTGACCACGGGGATGTGGCCGGTGTTATCGGCAAAAAAGCTATCCATCTGATTGAGAGTAAAGACCGGGATACGGTCATCAAGTTAAATAAGCAGTATATCGATATTGGTTGCACGTCACGCGAAGAAGTTGAAGCAAAGATCCGTATCGGCGATCCGGTAACTTTCGCCGTTGGCTTACAACCCTTGCAGGGTCGGCGGGTTACGGCGCGTGCTTTTGACGACAAAATGGGCGCTTTTATTGTCACTGAAGTAATGAGACAGGTTCAGCACAGCGGCGGCATCGCGGCCGATCTGTATAGCGTCTCGACGGTGCAGGAAGAGGTCGGCCTGCGCGGTGGTACGACTAGTAGTTATGGGGTTAATCCTGATATAGGTATTGTCGTTGAGGTGACCCATGCCACCGACTGCCCCGATGTTGAACAGAATGGTATCGGTCGGGTCGAACTCGGCAAGGGGCCGGTGCTTGCCCGAGGCGCCAATATCAATCCGGCGCTTTTTAATCTACTGGTTGAAACGGCAAAAGCCGAGAATATACCGGTGCAGATTATCGGTGTACCGCGTGCTACCGGTACTGATGCCAACGTGATGCAATTGTCCCGTGGCGGGGTTGCCACGGCATTGCTGGGCATTCCCCTGCGCTACATGCACACCCCGGTGGAAACCCTGGATCTGGCCGATCTGGAAATGGCCATCAAGCTGCTCACCGCGACCCTGGCCAGGGTCGACAGCCATACCAGCTTTATTCCGGCGTGATGACAAGCGATGGCTATGGAGACCGAATTACATAATCAGCAGACACGTGCGGCGCGTAAAGTTACACTGATCGGCCTGGTGGTCAACGTCATCAATGCGGGTGTCAAGATGTTCGTCGGTTTTTGGGCCAATTCCTACGCCCTGATTGCCGACGGTATCCATTCCGCGTCCGATATGCTCAGCGATGTTCTGGTGCTGGTTGCCAATCACTACGGGCGGCGGCAGCCGGACAAAGACCATCCTTACGGTCATGATCGTTACGAAACCCTGGCGACATTGATTCTGGGTGCCTTGTTGATTGCCGTTGCCGGTGCCCTGGTGTGGGACAGTCTGATGCGTCTGTTAACCCCGCGTGAACTGGTAACACCCGGTGCTATTGCTCTGGTCGTTGCTCTGGCATCGATTGTCAGCAAGGAGTGGATTTATCACTACACCATGCGGATTGCCCGGCAGATAAACTCGCGTTTGCTCGAAGGCAACGCCTGGCATCATCGTACCGATTCCCTTTCCTCCATTGTCGTTTTTGTCGCTATCGGCGGGGCCCTACTCGGTATTTCCTGGCTGGATCAACTGGCGGCAGTGTTTGTTGCCCTGATGGTGGCGCGCATCGGCTTTACGCTGATTTGGGAAAGTCTCAAGGAGTTGGTTGATACCGCGCTACCCCAGGACGAGGTGAACGCGATCCGCGCAGCGGTTCTCACCATCCCTGGTGTCAGGGATGTGCATGACCTGCGCAGTCGGCGCATGGCGAACCGTACACTGCTCGATATCCACCTGCAGGTTGATCCGCATATCAGTGTGTCAGAGGGGCATGAAGTTGGGGCCTGGGTCGCGCGTTTGTTACGAAATCAATATGATCATATCTCTGATGTCACTTTTCATATCGATCCCGAATGTGATGAGCATGTCGATGTCACCGAAGATAACCGCCGACTGCCGTTGCGCCCGGATGCGGTTGCGCAGTTGGATCAGCGCTGGCAGGGGGAGCCGTTGTTTGAGCAGCCCCATCATACCGTGTTGCACTATCTCGATCAGACCATTGATGTAGACCTGTTCTATGCGGCAACAGATGTTTCTAGCGAAAACCTTGCGCAGCTGCAGGCCATTTTGACTGCACGTGCCGGTGATCTGCCGTGGTTGCGCCAGGTAAAGGTCTGGGTGGGGCAGCCATAGTACCCTGAAATCCGGACCCGGTCGCAAAAGTTTCTGCTACGTCTCTACTCACAGACGCAACGTTTATTGAGTTCTTCTTCGCTCAAGTGAGGGGCTTCTGCCGATAATTCCAGGCCATCAGTCATGATTTTGTCTCCACAGCCTTTAAGTAACTTAAGAAAGTTCATTGTCAGGCAGGGGTTGAGCTGACTCCCTGCTACTTCCAGCATACGGCCACTGATTCTTGGTAAATCCCAGGGTTCATTGTAGGCACGCCGCGTTCTTAACGCATCAAAGGTATCTGAAATCATTGTCATCTGAGAGCAGAGATTGAGCTGCCAGGTCGATGGTGGTGTCGGGTAGCCTGTCATGTCGTAGCGCATGTGGTGTTCGAAAGCGGTTAAAATCGCGATTTGCGGAACCCCGTCCTGCCCCATCAGATACTGCGCCCCGCGGGTGGGGTGTTTCTTGATCTCCTGCCACTCAGCGTCAGATAATTGATGAGTTCCCCTGATAATTTCCTTGTCGACAAAAATTTTTCCGGCATCGTGCAGCATTCCGGCCAGTCCCACATCATGGAGCAGGTCTGTGCCGAAGCCCAGGGATGTTGCCTGGGCAATATTGAGAATGGCGACATTGATGGAGTGGGCAAAGCTATATTCGTCTTCAATCTTCAATGGAACCAGGGCCAGCAGCGGGTTGCATTCCTGTTGAAAGGCGGTGACGAAACCGGAGATGATTGAGGAAATCCGGTGAAGGTCAAAGTTTTCCTTGTCGGCGATTTTATCATAGAGGGTTTTGATGCTTGCCAGTTCTTCACGGCTCAAATCCTCAAAGCGGGCAATAGCGAGGATTGCATCCGGATCATCCTTGACGTCAATTTCACCATAGTCAATATGTGGGGCTCTTGTCTCGAGCTGGTCGGCCGACTGATTACCACAAGCAACATCGATGAACAGCTCAATTTCACTGTTGTCGACCCCTTTGGTTATACTGAAATAACCGATATTGCGGTGGTGAAGAGAGCGGGCAATGCGTTCGCAGTGGAGGGTTTGTTCCAGAGGGGTGCCCTCAAACAGGAGTTCCTTTTTGACGATCATAAAGGTTAACTCCCCTTGCTGTTTGAACAGGGTGTTAAGGCATTGTTGAATGCGATAAATCTGTTTTTGTACCTGCTCATGTTCGAGGGAGTAAAGTTTGGTCGTGGCTATGGCGGTTGAAAAAAGGCGTAATAGCTCATCGATTTTACTTCGATCAATGCCTGATTTCATTGGGTTTTCTCCCGGCTGTTACGCTGAAGAATCTGTCTGGCCAGGTTAACGGTTTCAACGTTTCCTCTGTTAAGCTGGTGTTTGAGTAGCGGGTTGGCTTGATCCGGGGGGTACTTGGCAAGGGCTCTGATAATTTCGACTTTAAGTTGCTCAAATCTCTGGCGATGGAGCAGATTACGACGGTTTAAGATTTTTGTGAAAACGCTCAGAGCCTGAGGATGTGCTTTTTCAGCCAGGGATTGAACCAGGGTTTTTTTCAGCTCCAGATCAAAACTAAACAGCGATTTTTCGCCGAGCATCAGCAACAGCTGATTATTTACTTCTGCATGGTTTATCCGTTTTGTATGAAGAATGGTGTTTAAGACTTCCTGACGGTTTTTTGAATGAAGGCTGTTAATAATCTGCTTGATGGCGAGGGTGTCGCCCAGCAACAGGCAGGTTTTTAACGCTTCCTGGCGCACCTTGATGTGGTTGTGGTTGAGCAGGGGGCGGATCTTGGGCAGTTGTTCTTTGGCCTCCAGTTCTCCCAGCAATAGCAGCATGTTGCGGACAATGTACCATTGATCTTCTTTAAGGTATGCAGTCGCAGTGGTGATGACCTGTTGCCCGAGCTTTTTTAAGCAGCTTAAATAAAAAAAGCGGTTAGATCGACTGGTTTCGCTAATCGTCAATTCGATCAGGGGGGCAATAAAAGGTGAGCCGATCAGATCAATGATCTCACCTACCATAATTTTATGATCACCGCCCTGATAGCAGGCTTCAACCACCGCCTGTTTCAGCAAGGAAGGGGAAATCAATTTGATCAGAGAATGGCTGCTCTCTGGATTGGGCTGAGCAAAACTTGATTGACAGAGGTCCAGCAGGCTGGTGAAGTCGCCGGCATCAATATAGAATTGCATCGATTTGATAATTTGCCGATGCAACGCCGGCAGCTGCGCTGTGTCGGGTCCAAGCTTTAACAGGTAGACGGTTAACTGAGCGATTTGAACTTCGACCTGAAAATCTTCCAGACTGGTTTTGAGTTGCTTCAGTCTGCTTTTTAGTGCTGCCGGCGGTGACTGGTTGACGAGCATATCCAGTAGGGTTTCCTGGTATTCCGGGGGGACAAACTGGACGACATTTTCATTGCTCAACAGCTCACGGCTTTTCTTGGAAAAACCCTTTTCCGCACCTTTCAACCGGTTAAGTTCCTGTTTGGAAACAACCTCTCGTGAATCTGCCAATTTTTTAATCAACGCCATCATCATCGGTGATGTGTAATGCTGTCCTGAGCAGCTTTGATACAGTGCATTGAGGACAACCTTGTTGGACAGATTATTGAAGAGCTCTTCCGCAAAGGTCGCGGGGATAGGCAGTTTGAAAATTTCCTGGAGAATTTCTTGCCGCGGCATATCCTCCAGGTGGTTGATAAGTTGCGCCAGTTTACTGAGAATTTCCAGTCGTTCAGATTTAGGATGATGGGTCTGGGTGGTGGTAATACAGCGGATCAGGGTTTTGCAGAACTGAGACTGATCATCCTCCGCCGTGCCCGTTAATAACAGGCTGACCTGGCGCGCCAATGTTGCGGGATCAAATCCCTCTTGCTTCAGCTTGTCGAGGTCAGCGTCCGGCAGGGAAGACATCAGGGCACGGGCATAGCGTTCCCAGAACCGGTCGGCCATGCTCACCATGTGCGCCCTGTTGTCGTGATCTGTGCCATCGACCAGCAGAAAGTCGCTGCGTGACATCTGAGTGACAATAATTCCGCGAATCTGCTTATGCTCAAGCAAGTTGATGATACCACCGGCATCCCAGGTGTCATCGGGGTTGCTCATGATGCTGCGGAGAAATTTGTAGAGGGACGTGACTGTCAGTTCTGAGGTAATGGTGAAAGAGGTGACGCCGTGCTGAAACATGCGGTAGGCATATGTGCTAAATAACGGATTTTTGGGGTTTAGCAGCACTCCCAAAACCATAAAATTATTTTTGGCAACGGTGATTTGAACTGGCCGGTTGGCGGCATGGGCACTTTGCAGGGCGCTCATCAGTTTAGCGGTCGCCGTCTGGACGACAGAGTTTTCCTCATCGTACAAACTCAAATGCTTGCTGAGTAACAGCATGTCTTTGAGAATATCTTCGCTGTGACTGATGAAGACGTCAATGTCCAGCTGTTGAGTCATCGTGAAAAGCTGTCCGCTCTGCTAAGGTCAAAAAAAGCAAAAGCACCCGCGCTGCTTTCGACGATAGCGCAGAAATATCTCCTTCACAAGCAGGAATGCAACATAAGGTGGTGTGCGCCCCTCAACTGCTATTAAAAAAATGTAACTGTTCAACACCGGCTCGGGGATCCTATGTCAAGAGACGCGATTGTTTCCCGTTGGGTCATCCATGACCGCTTGTTGTCGCCATCCATGGCGACAAATATCCTTGCCACAGGAACCCCGACCCTGCGCAAGGACAGCAGTGAATAGTTACAAAAAAATAACAGCAACCGGTTCAGCTCTGTGTAGTGATCAGCTGCGTTTCGGATTTCTGCTGCGAGGTGCCTTTGTCGGGGCCGGGCTGCGCCCCTTGCCGGCAATGCGTTTGCCCCGGTTCGTGCTTTTGTGCCCATCCGGCTGATTTTGCCCCCTGTTGTCGAGGCTGATTTGCAAAGGGCGCTGGTTGATACTGATATCTTTGATGCGTTTAAGCTGTGCTGGATCAAGGGGAATAAGCAGATCCACCAGGCTGAAATGCTCAAAAATATTGATTCGACCAATCGCGCGGCTGTCGACGCGGCCTTCGTTACTCAAGGCGCCAACAATATTCCCCGGCTCAACGCCATGGCTGCGACCAACCTCGAGCCGGTAACAGGTTGTCTGTTCGCTGGTACTGCGTTCGGTTCTCCTGCCGGCGGGACGTTGTTCGCTGAGATCCTCTTGCACAAAGGTGTCTTCCTCCATTTGCAGGGGGCGTTCTTTCTGCAGGAGGAACGCCATGGCCGCTGCGATGCGACGATGACCGATATCGTAATCAGATTGAATATCATCAATCAAGGACTCAAAGAACTCCAGGTCCTGGGATTCCAGGGTGGCATTGACCTGCTCTTTAAATAAACCAACGCGGCGATTGGTAATGTCCTTGCGGCTCGGCAAAGCCATTGCTTTGATCGGTTGCCGGGTGGCACGTTCAATTGAAGCCAGCATCCTCTTTTCCCGGGGTGCCACAAACAGGATGGCTTTTCCTTCCCGCCCGGCACGTCCGGTACGACCAATGCGGTGTACGTAGGCCTCGGTGTCGTGGGGGATGTCGTAATTGACGACGTGGCTGATGCGCTTGACATCCAGACCGCGGGCCGCAACATCGGTGGCAACAACAATGTCGAGACTTCCCTCCTTGAGCCGTTCCACGGTTTTCTCGCGCATCACCTGGGTCATGTCGCCATTTAAGGGGGCACTGGAAAATCCACGCGCTTCAAGCTTTTCTGCCAGCTCTACCGTGGAAATTTTAGTGCGCACAAAGATGATCATGCCGTCAATTTCTTCCGCCTCAAGAATGCGGGTGAGGGCATCAAGCTTATGCAGACCCTTGACCTGCCAGTAGCGCTGGCTGACCAGCTCAACCGTCGAGGTTTTTGATTTGATGCGAATTTCAACCGGGTCATTGAGATGACGGCGGGCAATCTTGAGTACTTCCTGTGGCATGGTGGCGGAAAAAAGGGCGGTCTGGCGCTCGGGTGGGGCGTGGGAGAGGATCTCTTCAACCTCTTCGATAAACCCCATTTTGAGCATTTCGTCCGCTTCGTCGATAACAACAGCGCTCAGTTTGTCGAGTTTGAGGGTCCCCCGGTTCAGGTGATCCTTGATCCGTCCCGGGGTGCCAACGACGACCTGTACACCGCGCTGCAACTGGCGTAACTGCTGGACCATGTTTTGCCCACCATAAACGGGAAGAACCTGAAACCCCGGCAGATAGCGGGCGTAGGTTTGTACGGCTTCGGCTACCTGCAGCGCCAGTTCGCGAGTCGGGGTCAATACCAGCAGTTGCGGATATTTAAGTTCCGGTTTCAGCCGTGATAAAAGGGGCAATGAAAAAGCTGCCGTCTTGCCGGTACCGGTCTGTGCCTGGCCGAGGAGATCTCGTCCTGCGAGCAGGAGTGGGATGCTTTGTGCCTGGATGGGCGTTGGCGATTCGTAACCGACTTCGTCGATGACTTTAAGGAGGGCCGGTGCCAGGCCCAGTTCGCTGAATGAAAGTGGTTCGTTACTACTCATGTTATTCCTGTCCTGAAAAAATGTATTTTTGACGGCAAAGCTTTTTATTATAACCTGTCTGTTGGCCCAATGCCAGTTTTTTAAATGGATTGCTGGCGTGGTTGCCACATAAGTAGCAGCAGTGCCAGCAGGGTCAAATTGGCAAACATGGCGACCAGCATGGCCAGGCCGGTGAACAATCCAAAGTAGATGGTTGGATTGAAGTTAGACAAAGCCAGAATGGAAAAACCGGTAATAATGGTGATCGACGTGTAATACATGGCGCGGCCGACACTGTCGTGGGTGCGTCGGACCGCCCCTCGAGGATTGCCATCGACACGTAATTCGTCGTTGAAACGATGAACATAGTGGATGGTATCATCCACGGCAATGCCAATAGTGATGGCGGCAATGGTGATGGTCATGATATCCAGGGGTATTTTCATCAATCCCATCAAGCCCAGTACGGCAGCTGCTGAGATCAGGTTGGGAACGATGGCGATGAGGGCCAGCCGCAGTGAGCGGAACTGGACCAGGAACATACCGACAATCACCAGAAATACCACGCCGATGGTCATGATCTGGGATGCGAACAGGCTCTGCAGCACATTATTGTAGAGCACAAACATACCGGTCAACTTGACCTGTTCCGGCTTGAGATCGAACAACTCAACCAGATCCCGTTCAATCTTGCCGAGCAGTTCATTGCGCCGCAGGTTCGGATCGGAGTCGATAATGCGCAGATTGAAACGGATCTGGTTGCCGTCCGTAGCCATGTAGGGGCGAAACAGGCTGTTGTCAATCACTTCCGGCAGCTTGCGATGGATCACCGACAGGGCCATGTTGTCCAGCGGTTGCCCCTCATTGACATGCTGCATCAGGGTAAAGGTGGTCGACATGGACAGCACCTTGCCCGATTCCGGCAGTTGATCGAGATAGTCATGAATCGCGTGAATGTTATTGACCTGGTAGCTATTAAACCAGTAACTGCTGCCGGAAATTCCGGCTTCGACCGTATCAGCGGCGAAAAAATCGTCGCCAAAGGGGTCATCGTCGGCAAATGCCGCTTCCTGCTCACGGGCAGTAAAAAACTCAGGATCAGCATCAACCACAACATCGAGGGGGGTGGTGCCACCCAGTTGCCGGTCGATCAGAGCCATCCCCTGATAGATTTCCGTTGTTGGTTTGAAGTAGTCGATGAAGCGGTTTTCTACGGTTAATTGGGCGATGCCGTAGATGCTGACCAAGGTGATGAGGGCAAAGGCAAACAGTGTTGAACGGCCGTGATATTCGACCAGGTGAGCGCAACCACGAGTCATATATCTGGTGACGTCGAAGCGCGGGACGAAGGGCTGTGGCTTTTTCAGCAGAACCAGTCCGGCCGGGAAGAGAATCAGGCTGATAATCAGGGCAAAGCCGATGCCGATGGCCATCATCCAGCCAAAATCAATAATCGGGCGGATATCACTGGTCAACAGGGAAGCAAAAGCGGCGATGGTTGTGAGGGCGGTAAAAATACTCGGCAGAGCCTTGGTGCGAATGGTTTCGCGGATCAATTCAGCGTGGTTGGTATCGGGTTGTTCGGCCAGCAGTTCGTTATAGCGGACCATCAGGTGGACGCAAAGGGAAAGGGTGATAATCAGTAGCAGTGAGGTAAAGTTGGAAGAAACCACCGTGACTTTCCAGCCAATCAACCCCAAAAATCCAAACATGAATAATACGGTACAGAAGCAGCAGGCCATGGGCAGTAACACCCACTGGGTGCGGCGGAAAATCAGCATCAGCATGGAGACCAGAAACACCAGGACACCAACGCCAAACTTGACCAGGTCGTTGCGGATGAAGTCGATCATATCGACAACAATCATCGGGATGCCACCTAGAAACAGTTCGGCAGCGTCGCGATGCTCAGCCATGATGGCGCGAATGATGGCGATGTCGCGTGCTTCCTGGTCGTTATGGGCACGACTGACCCGGTCGTAGGCAGCAGAAACTTCATCCAGTTGTTGTTCTTCTGCCGCCGAGATAACCCCATCATCACGCTTTTCCCGCAGTTCGGTGCGTTGGCGATGCAGTGACTGCAGCTCTTCGTTGGTTGCCAGCATCACCTGCAGGGCGGTGGTACGCCCGTCGGCGCTGACCAGCAGATCTTTATAGATCGACCCGGTGGTAAATTCGATCAGGGCCGACTCCATATCCATGCCCGGTGTTTCGACGGTGCGGATCTCGCGGCTGAGTTCCGCCAGGGTGACCCGCGGGCTGTCGATCAGCGGCGCATCGAGGATGCTCAATACCTGCGTTACCCGCTCAACCTCCAACAGGCGCTCGCGCAGCTTGCGGATGTCCGCGATGGTTTCGGGTGCCAGCAGCTCCCTTTTGGGAGTATAGCTGATGATCAGAAAGTCACTGGTGCCGTAAAGAGCGTTAATCTGGCGGAAATAGCGTAGATCCTTATCATGCTCAAGCATCAAAGAGTCAGCTGAAGCATCAAGATGGAAATCCTTGGCAAAAAAACCGACGGAAGCAATCAGTACCAACAGCAAGCTCAGGGTGGTCAGGGGATGTTTCAGGACCAGGCGCTCATATACAGAAATAACTGTTTGTTTCATCAATCGTCCAGTGGTGAAAGTGTAGCCTGTGCGTGTCGAATATCTGTCGCATGTGAGAGGGATGTGCAACTATAGCGCTACAGCGCTGAAAACACAAAAGCCTCGAAACGATGTCGAGGCCTTTGTGATGCATTGATTTAGCGCCGGCTACAGGCCAAGCTTTTTAAAAAAGTCGTTACCCTTGTCATCAACCAGAATGAAAGCCGGGAAATCAACAACCTCAATCTTCCACACTGCTTCCATGCCCAGTTCGGGAAAATCGATGCACTCCACCTGCTTGATGTTTTCTTCCGCTAATACGGCAGCCGGGCCACCAATAGAACCAAGGTAGAAGCCGCCATGTTTGGCACAGGCATCAGTAACTTGCTGGCTACGGTTACCCTTGGCAATCATCACCATCGAGCCGCCATTGCTCTGGAGCAGATCAACATAGCTGTCCATGCGTCCGGCTGTGGTTGGGCCGAAAGAACCGGAGGCTTTGCCGGCAGGGGTTTTAGCCGGGCCGGCATAGTAGATCGGATGCTGCTTCAGGTAGTCAGGCAGGGGCTTGCCACTGTCTAGAATTTCCTTGAACTTTGCATGGGCAATATCCCGACCGACAACGATTGTCCCATCGAGAAGAAGCGGGGCTCCGACCTCAAGTTTGGAAAGATCAGCGAGAATGTCTTTCATCGGTCGATTGAGGTTGATACGGGTCCCATGGCTTTGTTTGTTGCGATATTTCTCAGGAATCAGGCGACCGGGATTGCGATCCATTTCCTCGACAAAGAGCCCATCGCGGGTAATCTTGGCTTTGATGTTACGATCCGCCGAACAGGACACTGCCATGCCGACCGGGCAGGATGCGCCATGGCGGGGCAGACGGATAACACGTACATCGTGGGCGAAATACTTGCCGCCGAACTGGGCGCCAATCCCAAGCTCCTGGGCCGCCTTGAGAAGTTTTTCTTCCAACTCGATATCACGGAACGCCTGACCGTGATCATTACCGCTGGTCGGCAGGCCATCAAGGTAGCGAGCGGTTGCCAGCTTGACGGTTTTCATACAGGCATCAGCAGAGGTGCCGCCGATAACAAAGGCCAGATGGTAGGGCGGGCAGGCTGCAGTGCCGATGGTCTTCATCTTCTGCACGAGGAAGTTGTGGAGCGCGTCAGGGTTAAGCAGTGCCTTGGTTTCCTGGTAGAGCATGGTTTTGTTGGCCGAGCCGCCGCCCTTAGCAATAAAGAGAAACTTGTAGGCATCACCATCGGTTGCGTAGATGTCGATCTGGGCCGGCAGGTTGGTGCCGGTATTTTTTTCATTGTACATGTCGAGCGCTACGGTTTGGCTATAGCGCAGATTTTCTTCCGTATAGGTCTTGAAAACCCCTTCGGAGATTAATTCTGCATCGTTGCAGCCGGTCCAGACCTGTTGCCCTTTTTTGGCAACAACTGTTGCGGTTCCGGTATCCTGACAGGTTGGCAGTTCAAACATGGCGGAAATTTCAGCGTTGCGCAAAAAGGCCATGGCGACACCGCGATCGTTGTCGCTGGCTTCCGGGTCGCTGAGAATTTTTGCGACCTGCTCATTGTGTTCGGGGCGCAACAGGAAGGAAACATCGCGCATGGCCACATGGGACAATACCTTCAGCGCTTCGGGATCGACCTTGATGACTTCCTTGCCTTCGAAAGTGGTGACACTGACATACTTTTCAGATCCTTCAATCTTGTAGTACCTGGTGGTGTCTGCTCCCATCGGCATGGGATCCTGGTAGGTGAATTCCGGCATCGCTCTCTCCTTGGTCAATGTGAATTGGATTTTAGGGCCAAGACAGCCCACAAATTTAACGGAAACAACTATAGGTGAATTTTATCCCAGTGTCGACCGCTAAGTACAGTGTCCAGGTGTAAAACGAAAGAGCAATTTAATTGAAAATTTACCGGGCGCGAATACCTGACTGTTTCTCTTGGAAAGAAATTGACAGAAACACTCAGGTATGATAGTCGTTCGGAACAGATTGGGGTGCCGATACGGGTTGTTATGTCATTGCTGTGGCTGGTGGATATGTTTTTTGGGAGGTAGCTTATGTTCGCTTTTTTCAAGGATGATATCAAGGCCGTTTTTGATCGTGATCCGGCCGTGCGCAGCGTATTTGAGGTAATTTTCTGTTATCCCGGGTTCCATGCCATGTTGTTTTATCGCCTTTCACACTGGTTATGGAATAAAAACCGGACATTTATGGGGCGCTTTGTCTCGCATCTCGGGCGTTTTTTCACCGGCATTGAAATCCACCCCGGAGCAAAAATCGGCCGCGGTTTTTTTATTGATCACGGCATGGGTGTGGTGATTGGCGAAACGGCCGAAATCGGTGAAAATTGTACCCTCTACCATGGCGTTACCTTGGGAGGGACTTCCTGGGCCAAAGAAAAGCGTCATCCGACCCTGGGTAATAATGTGGTGGTCGGCTCCGGTGCCAAGATTCTTGGTCCCTTCAAGGTCGGTGATGATAGCAAAATCGGCTCGAACTCTGTTGTTGTCAAAGAGGTCCCAGCAACGGCGACAGTCGTTGGTATTCCCGGGCGCGTGGTGCTGTCTGGTGAAAAACGGGTCGGTGTTGATCTCCAGCACGGTGAATTGCCTGATCCCGTTGCCAAGGCGGTGAGCTGTGTGTTTGACCAGATTCAGCGCCTGGAAGAACAGGTCGTCAGTTTGCGTCAGGAACAGGGTCGTCTCCGGGCTGAATTGACACAATATCGGGCTGATGAGGAGGATAGGGTTTCATGAGATTGTCAACCAAAGCCCAGTATGCAGTACGTGCTCTGGTCAGTCTGAATCTGGTCAGTGACGGTAGCCCGATGACGATCAAGGATATATCTGAACGTGAAAATATTTCACTGAATTATCTTGAACAGCTTTTTGTCAAACTCAGACGCGGCGGCATTGTCAGAAGTATCCGCGGTCCCGGCGGTGGTTACCTGCTGGCGCGCGCGGCGAATCAGATCAGTGTGGATCAGATCGTGGATACGGTAGAGGAGATTCTCGTACCGGTCTCCTGCATGAACGATGATGGCAGTTGTGGTTGTGACCTGGAGTGTGCGACTCAGTCAGTCTGGCAGGGGCTCGGCAATCAGATTCGTAATTTCCTCGCCTCCATGACCCTGGAAGATCTGACCAAAGATGCGCGGCGCCGTCTCGATCAGCGGATCAGGCATCAGGTGCCCCTCTAATTCTATGTTCTCGTAAACCCGGAGGATTTTTGTGAAGCAGATTTATCTCGATAATAACGCAACAACAGCAGTCAAGCCGGAAGTTCTGGATGCCATGCTTCCCTATTTTCGTGAACAGTTCGGCAACCCGTCGAGTGTTCACTGGGCCGGGCGCATGGTCAGTGGCGCGATCGAAAAAGCCCGTGAACAGGTGGCGGAATTATTGAACTGTTCACCGGCAGAAATCATCTTTGTCTCCTGTGGCAGCGAAGGGGACAACTTCGCCATTAAAGGGACTGCTGAAGCGTTGCGTCACAAAGGAAACCATATTATCACCACGACGGTGGAACATCCCGCCGTATTGGAGACCTGTGAATATCTGGAAAAAAACGGCTTTGAGGTGACCTATCTGCCGGTCGACAAAGACGGCATGCTCGATCTGACGCAACTTGAGGCTGCCATTACCGACAAGACAATTCTGATTTCGGTTATGTGGGCCAACAACGAAACCGGCAATCTGTTCCCCATTGACGCTATTGGTGAGATTGCCGGACGTCACAAGGTGCGTTTTCATACCGATGCGGTTCAGGCCGTCGGCAAGGTGCCGGTCGACGTGCAAGCGGCGAAGGTGGATATGCTGGTCCTGTCAGGGCACAAGATTGGCGCACCCAAAGGCGTCGGCGCCCTTTACCTGCGACGTGGTACGCGCATGATCCGTTTTATGCATGGTGGTCATCAGGAACGCAATCGCCGCGCTGGAACCCACAATGTTGCCGGCATCATTGGCCTCGGAGTAGCCTGCGAACTGGCCCGTCTCAATCAGGAAAAAGACTATGCCTACGTGCGCCGTCTGCGTGACAAGCTTGAGCAGGGAATTCTCAGCACGGTGCCGGATGTCAAGCTCAATGGCCATCCGAACCCGGATCTGCGACTGCCTAATACCCTCAACGTCAGTTTCAACTTTATCGAAGGGGAGTCGTTACTGTTGTTTTTCGATATGAAGGGGATTGCAGCTTCCTCCGGCTCAGCCTGCACCTCCGGTTCGCTGGAACCCTCCCACGTGATGCGGGCGATGGGGGTGGATATTGTCCTGGCCCATTCCAGTGTGCGTTTCAGCTTCAGTGCTGACAACACCGAGGAGGAAGTTGACTATATTCTGGCCGAACTTCCCCCCATTGTTCAGCGCCTGCGTGACATGAGCCCCCTATATCATCGTCAAGAACCGACACCACTGCACTGTGATGAGTGCCGGATGGTGCATAAGGCCAGCTAAATAGAAAATATGAGCCTTCACTGTAAATACTAAAAAACAGGAGACAGAAGGATGTACACAGAAAAGGTCATGGATCATTTCACCAACCCGCGTAACGTTGGTGAAATTGAAAATCCCAATGGTGTCGGTGAAGTCGGCAATGCTTCCTGCGGTGATATCATGAAGATCTTCCTTAAGGTCGAAGACAACATCATCAAGGATGTTAAATTCAAGACATTCGGTTGTGGAGCGGCGATTGCCACCTCTTCCATGGTGACGGAGCTCGCCATCGGCAAGACCATTGACGAGGCGCTGGTATTGACCAATCAAGCGGTTGCTGAGGCTCTCGACGGCTTGCCGCCGGCCAAGATGCACTGTTCCAATCTGGCCGCCGATGCCCTGCATGAAGCGATCAAGGATTACAAAGCCAAAAATTCCTGATTTGTCCGTGTTTCTGCAAACAATTTTCTTAAAGGGCTCCGCTTATGTCGGGGCCTTTTGTCCGAGGTAGCTGTGAAAAAACGGGTTGTAGTTGCCATGAGTGGCGGAGTTGATTCCTCGGTAACCGCCGCACTGTTGCAAGAGCAGGGATATGAGGTTGTCGGCATGACCATGCAGATCTGGGATTATTCCAGCTACACCGATCAGCATGGTGAAACCTTCGGTAGCTGCTGTTCTCTTGATGATGTCTATGATGCCCGGCGGGTTGCCGAACAACTGGGTATACCCTTTTATGTCATCAATTTTGAAAGACAGTTCCAGCAGCAGGTGATTGATCGTTTTTGTGATGACTACCTTGCCGGTCTGACGCCTAATCCTTGCGTGCTGTGCAATCAGGTGCTCAAATTTGAGTTGCTGATGCGCAAGGCGCGCGAACTCGAAGCGGATTTTCTGGCGACCGGCCATTACGCCCAGATTATTGCCGATGTCGATGGTGGCTACGCACTGCATAAGGGGATCGACAGGGATAAGGATCAGAGTTACTTCCTCTTCACCCTGACTGCAGAGCAGATGGCACAGGTGCGCTTCCCCCTGGGTGGCATGACCAAGGAGGAAGTGAGGGCGCATGCGGCTCGTTTTAATCTGCGTGTAGCCGAAAAGGCCGAGAGTCAGGATATCTGTTTTGTTCCCGATGGCGACTATGTGCGTTTTTTGGAAGAAGAACGCCAACTCGACGATTGCGCCGGGCCGATTGTGCATGTGACCGGGCAGGTGCTCGGACAGCATCAGGGCTACTATCGCTATACCGTCGGACAGCGTAAAGGGTTAGGCATCGGCTGGCGCGAGCCGCTCTACGTTATCCGTATCGATGCCGCTGAGAAGCGGGTGATCGTCGGTGAAAAACAGCACCTGCTGTGTGCTCAGATGATTGTTGGTAACTGTGTCTGGAGCATGACGCCACCGCAACAACCTTTCGCCAGCGCCTGTCGTATCCGTTACCGCCAGCAGGAACAACCGGTGCAGGTTGTGCCTCTGGCTGATCAGCGCGTTAAAGTGATTTTTTCGACCCCCCAGGCGGGGGTGACGCCGGGACAGGCTGCCGTGTTCTATCAGGGAGATCGGGTGTTGGGGGGGGGATGGATTCAGTAACCAGATCGGTGGCGATTGTCACCCTCGGCTGCAAGACCAACCAGTTTGAATCAGCGGCCATGCTCGAACAATTGACCGGCAACGGTTACTCTCAGGTGAAATTTGATGCTGGAGCTGATCTGGTTATCGTCAATACCTGCACGGTGACGGCGGCTACCGATTCCCAGTCACGCAATCTGATCCGCCGCGCGCAGCGCTTAAACCCGACAGCGCGGATTGTCGTCACCGGCTGTTATGCCCAGATTAATCCTGACGAGCTGCAAAAACTCCCCGGCGTGAGTTTGATCATCGGCAATGAAGAGAAAAAGGAATTATTGCGTCTGCTGACGCAAACACAACAGAACGACTGCAGCGAAAGCACTACCCTGGTGACCGATATCCGCGCCGCCCAACACTGTACCCCCCTTGATCTACACACCTTTGCCCAGCGTAGCCGCGCCTTTGTCCAGATCCAGAACGGTTGTGATGCTTTTTGTTCCTACTGCATCATTCCCTATGCCCGTGGCGCCAGTCGCTCGGTACCGATTGATCAGGTTGTTGCCCAGGTCGAGGGCCTGGGGGCAAGCGGCTATCGGGAGATTGTTCTGACCGGTATTCATATCGGTGGTTACGGTCAGGATCTGGGCAAAGGTATCAGTCTGTTAACCTTGTTGCAGGCGATAGAAAGCTGCGGGTTTGCCGGCCGTGTGCGCCTGGGGTCGATTGAGCCGACGGAGCTGCCCCTTCAACTGCGCGATTATCTGGCCCAGGCTTCATGGCTCTGTCCTCATTTGCATATCCCCCTGCAGGCCGGTGATGACGTTATTCTACGCCGCATGAATCGTCACTACGATACAGCATTTTTTGCTGATCTGCTCGCTGATCTGCAGCAGCGCAATGCGGCGATGGCGATCGGACTTGATGTGATCTGCGGTTTTCCCGGTGAAACGGAAGAATACTTTTCCCGCACTGTTGAGCTTTTACAGCGCTTGCCTTTCAGTCATCTCCATGTTTTCCCTTTCAGTCGCAGACCCGGCACCCCGGCGGCGACTATGCCCGATCAGGTAGCGCCGGCGCTCATTAAAGAACGTGCCGCCAGGTTACGGGCATTGGGCGATGAAAAATTGCAGCAGTTCAGCCGCCGTTTTGTCGGCGCCCCATTGTGGATGCTGGTCGAGAGGGGGGTCAGCAACGGTCAACGTAAAGGGATATCGGAGAATTATCTGAACTTGTTGATCGATCAAGACCAGGCACAAGCGGGGGAGCTGTGCCTGGTGCGGGTTACTGATCTGGTGGCTGGCGGACTGCGGGTGGAGCGTGTGAACTGATCAGCTCTCTGAGCGGTAAGCACAGGTTGCCGGCAGCCAGTGAAGGCTGTCGATATTCTCCGGCGTCAGTTGCACGCAGTCGTCTTCCAGTTCCTGGCGTTGAGCATAAACGCGGCAGGTGCGTTCATGGATGTCGAGAAAGCGGCAGGGTACCGGTGTGGTGTGGACACAGCCATAGCGATCGATGATTTTCTCGAAACAACATTCGCCACAGCGCCGACACCGGCTTTCCCAATCCTGCCATTCTCTTGGATCAGGCACACTCACTGTAGCCGCAGGCGTGGCAGACGCAGCAGCCCCCCTCATGTTCCACCGGGCCGCCGCAATCGGGGCAGGCGCCGCCATTGTTGCTGAACGCCGCGACAGTTTCTTCCGTGTCCGCCATATGCAGTTGAATCGCCTTGGCAACAGCGTCGGCACAGGAGGTGATACGATTATTACCGAAACCGCTGGGTTTATGACAGGTGATGCCGATCAGTTGTTTAACGCTCTGGCGCGCCTGCACGCCAGAGCGCCAGGCCAGGGAGACCAGACGACCGATAGCCTCACACTGTGAGGCCGCACAGCCACCGGCCTTGCCCATGGTGGTGAAGAGTTCAAACAGCCCTTTTTCATCCTGATTGATGGTGATGTACAAAGGGCCGCAACCGGTTTCCATCTGGTAAGTAGCACCGCTGAGAGCACGTGGTCGTTCACGTTTGCGCAAACCTTTGCGGGCTTCCATCGGGACACCTTCTTCCGCTTTGGCTTCCGCTTTACCGGCTACCGACAGGACTTGCATCGAACGTGAGCCATCACGATAGATGGTCACCCCTTTGCATCCCTGTTGATAAGCGAGACGGTAGACGGTAGAAACATCTTCACGGCTGGCGCTGTGACAGAAATTCACGGTTTTGGATACGGCGTTGTCGGTATATTTCTGGAACGCCGCCTGCATCATCACGTGATCGGCCGGGGTAATGTCGTGGGCGGTGACAAAGATTTTGCGGATATCGTCAGGGATCGCTTTGATATCCTGTACCGAACCTTTTTCGGCGATTTCCTGCATCAACTCTTCCGAGTAAAAGCCGCGCTCGCGAGCAATACGGGCAAACACCGGGTGGACTTCGATCAGCTTGTTGTTGTCCATCACCTGACGCACATAGGAGACAGCGAACAGAGGCTCAACCCCGCTGGAACAGTTGGCGATAATCGAAATGGTACCGGTCGGAGCAATGGTGGTGCAGGTGGCATTGCGCATGGCGCGCCCTTCGGGATGGTCAAAAACGCTCCCCGGGAAGTTGGGGAAGGAGCCGCGCTCGGCCGCTAATTGTGCAGACTGTTGGTGAGCGGTGTCATTGATGAAGCGCATCACCTTTTCAGCCAGCGCAATCGCTTCGGAACTGTTGTAGGGGATCTTGAGCAGAATCAGTAAATCAGCCCAGCCCATGACACCGAGGCCGATCTTGCGGTTGGCGCGGGTCATCTGATCGATTTCCGCCAGCGGGTAGGAGTTGGCTTCAATGACGTTGTCGAGAAAGCGGGTTGCCAGTTCCACGGTTTTCTTCAGTTTCTCCCAATCAATCTGCTCGTTGCTGATCATCCGCGCCAGATTGATCGAGCCCAGATTGCATGACTCGTAGGGGAGCAGGGGCTGCTCACCGCAGGGATTGGTGCTTTCGATTTCTCCCACCAGCGGGGTGGGGTTGTCACGGTTCAGACGATCGAGAAAAACGATACCGGGTTCGCCATTGTTCCAGGCCATGTCAACGATCTGATTAAAGACCTTGGTGGCATTCAGCAGTTTGACCTGCTCGCCGGTACGTGGGTTAATGATGGGGTAATCGTCACCCGCTTCCACCGCCTCCATAAAGGCTTCGGTCACGCCGACGGAGATATTGAAATTGGTCAGTACCGTTGGATCGCGCTTGGCCATGATAAAGTCCATGATGTCGGGATGGTCGACGCGCAGGATGGCCATGTTGGCACCGCGACGGGTGCCCCCTTGTTTGATGGTTTCCGTTGCTGCATCGAACACCCGCATGAAGGAGATAGGGCCTGAGGAAACGCCGCTGGTTGACTGAACCTCGTCATTGGCCGGGCGGATGCGGGTAAAGGAGAAACCGGTGCCGCCGCCACTTTTATGGATCAGGGCGGTGTGCTTGATGGCATCGAAGATGCTCTCCATCGAATCTCCGATGGGCAGGACAAAACAGGCTGACAGCTGCCCCAGGGGGCGGCCGGCGTTCATCAGGGTTGGCGAATTGGGGAGAAAATCGAGCTGCGACATCATCTCATAGCAGGCAGCTTCAAACTCTTCGCGGCGGGTGGGGTCGGTTTCAACCCCGGCGATGGTGCGTGCGACGCGACGAAATAATTCTTCGGTATTTTCCAGGGGCTTGCCGCTGGCGTCGCGAATGAAATAACGTTTGCGCAGAACAGTGAGGGCGTTAATGGACAGGTTGAGCGTGTTTTCAGGTTGGTTGTCAGTCATTTTCTGGTCCTTCATCGTTCGGTGAGGAAATGGCGCGTTCATGTTCTGGCTACTATATGTATGAAGGTTGAAACTTTAGCCGACTAGATGTTGTGGTTTCAACCCTTTTTTTATTTATTTCTTATAACCCGCGAGCCGCTCCCGGCTAAGCACCGGTCCGGTTCTCCTGGAGGCAAGGATCAGCTATAGTGGCAGATATGTTTGACCCATGGCTGGGCCGGCGCGAGATTGTCTTGTCGCCACCCCAAATTTTAAGTATTGTCCGAATTTTGATAACAACTTACCTAAATTTTTGCCATTACAGGATCAACAGTGGCCATGAATTCATTTTATCTCGATAACGCTGCTACCAGTCACCCCAAGCCGGAAGCCGTATATCGGGCGGTTGATGCGGCACTGCGGAGCGGCGGGAGTGCCGGGCGCGGCAGTCATCAACAGGGGATCGTCGCTGATCGTGAGGTGTTTGCCACGCGGGAGCTCCTGGCGCAGCTGTTTGGGGTGTCCTCCTCAGAACGCTTTGTTTTCACCGCCAATGCGACTCAGGCGCTGAATCTGGCACTCTTTGGCCTCCTGAATGGCGGTGATCGGGTGGTCACCACCAGTATGGAACATAATGCGGTCACCCGGCCCTTGCGTGCACTGCAGGATCGGGGTGTTGAGATTGTCAAGGTGGCAGCCAATCCACACACCGGGGTAGTAGCGACGGCGGATATTCAGGCCGCCTGTCTGGCAACGCCCACCCGCCTGCTGGTGATCAATCATGCGTCCAATGTGTTTGGTTCATTGCAACCGCTGGATGATTTGGGCTCCTGGTGCCGTCAGCAGGGGATTGTCCTGCTGGTTGACGGCTCCCAGACCGCCGGACTGCTACCGATCAACCTTAATGAGTTAGCGATTGACCTGTTTGCCGCTCCCGGCCATAAAGGGTTACTGGGACCGCAAGGAACAGGTTTTTTGTATGTGCATGAGGGGATTGAATTGCGGCCGCTGATTTACGGTGGCACCGGCGCTAATTCCCACTCGGCCCAACAGCCGGAAATGCTTCCCGAGCGTTTTGAAAGCGGCACCTTCAATATTCCCGGCCTGGCTGGTCTGGGCGCCGCACTGCGCTTCTTGCTGGAAACTGGAGTTGCGCAGATTCATGCCCGTGAGATCCAACTGGTGCAGCTACTGATTAACGGTCTGGCGCAGATTCATCAGGTTCAGCTTTATGGTCCTCCCGCCGACCAGCCCCGTGGTTCCGCCGTATCCTTCACCATCAAAGGCATGGATACGGCCACTGCGGGCTATCTTCTCGATCAACGTGGCATTGCGGTGCGTACCGGATTGCATTGCTCTCCGGACAGCCATCGCAGTTGCGGGACTTTCCCCGCTGGAACCATTCGTGTCAGCCCCGGATTTTTTACCACTGCAGCGCAGATCAACTATTTTCTTGAGCAGGTTGACAGCTTAAAGACGGCTTTTTGACCTGGATTGATGAGGTCCTGACCTCAGGGAGAGATATGTGATGAAACATTATATTCTGGATACCAATGTTGTTCTGCATGATCCCCAGGCCATTTTTAAATTTGATGACAATATTGTCATCCTTCCCTTGACGGTGATTGAGGAGATTGATCGATTTAAAAAGGATCAAAGCGAAACCGGCCGTAATGCGCGCCATATATCGCGGATGATCGATGGTTTTCGTTCCCAGGCCAAACTGGTAGAGGGCGTAACGCTGGAAAATGGCGGCATTCTCAAGGTCGCTGTCTATAGGCAGGAGTTTATGCAGAAGCTGCCACCGGAGCTGCGCATCGATCGGGGTGATAACCGTATTCTGGCAGTGGCAAACGACCTGATGAATTCCCTGCCTGATGGCACAGTAGTTCTTGTTACTAAGGACATTAATCTGCGCATCAAAGCTGACACCATGGGTATGCGGGCAGAAGATTTTCAGAATGACAAGGTACCGGTGGATGAATTATATACCGGTACGGTGGAGCAGCTTGTCAGCAAGGAACAGGTTGATCTGTTTTATGAGCAAGGTTCCATTAATGTTGATGCGGACTTTTATGCGAACCAGGGGGTGACTCTGGTGGATGAAACCAACTCGTCCCACACTGCTCTGGGTCGCTACGTTGCCGCTCAGCAGAAAGTTGTTGCCTTGATCAAGGTCCCCAAGAACGGGGTGTGGGGAATCCATCCGCGCAATCGCGAGCAGCAGTTTGCTTTTGATCTGCTGCTGAATGACGATGTTCAGCTGGTTTCTCTGGTCGGCAAGGCGGGGACTGGTAAAACCCTGCTGGCCATTGCTGCCGGGCTGCTCAAATCGGCCGACGAGGGAACCTATAATCGGCTGCTGATCTCGCGCCCGGTTTTCCCGATGGGACGTGATCTGGGGTTTTTGCCCGGTGATATTGAAGAAAAGCTGGCACCCTGGATGCAGCCGATTTTCGACAATGTTGAGCTGCTGCTGTCTTCCCACGATGAAGGGGGCAAGCGTAAACGTGGCTATCGGGAGCTGATCGATCTCGGTTTGATGGAAATCGAGCCCTTAACCTATATTCGGGGGCGTTCAATACCGAAACAATATCTGATTGTCGATGAGGCCCAGAATCTGACCCCCCATGAAATTAAAACGATTATCAGTCGCGCCGGCGAAGGGACAAAGGTTGTTCTAACCGGCGACCCCTATCAGATCGACAACCCGTACGTCGATTCAGCCAGTAATGGACTTTCTTTTTCGGTTGAACGGCTCAAAGGGCAGGAACTGGTCGGCCACGTTACCCTGACCAAGGGGGAACGTTCGGCGCTGGCTGAAGTGGCCGCCAATTTATTATGATTTATAAGGATCTATGATGTTGCTTCTGGCTTTGGAAAGTTCCTGCGATGAGACTGCCGCCGCTGTTGTCCGAGATGGCCGTGAGGTGTTGTCGAATATTATCTCGTCGCAGGTTGATCTCCATGCGACCTATGGTGGAGTCGTGCCGGAACTGGCATCGCGGCGCCATCTGGAGGTTATCAATCCGCTGGTAGAAGAAGCGTTGCAACGTGCTGGAGTGACTCCTGCCGAACTCGACGGGGTGGCGGTGACCAGTGGCCCCGGGTTGACCGGTGCCCTGCTGGTTGGCGTTTCTTTTGCCAAAGCCTTTGCCTACGCCCTTAACATCCCCTTTATCGGGGTTCATCATATCGAAGCCCATATCCAGGCGATCCGTCTTGAACAGGAGGTCGCTTTTCCGTTTCTCGGTGCAGCGGTTTCCGGTGGCCATACCCACCTGTATCGTGTTGATGGTATCGGTTCTTACCGTTTGCTCGGTCGCACCATTGATGATGCGGCCGGCGAAGCTTTTGACAAGGTAGCCAAAATGCTTGGGCTTGGTTACCCCGGTGGGCCGATTATCGATAAACTGGCTGCCAGGTACGCTGGTGGTGAGATTAAATTTCCACGGCCTTTGCTCAATCGCGACAACCATAACTTCAGTTTTTCCGGCTTGAAAACTGCGGTGCTCAATCACATTCAGGGTTTGCCCCAGCCTTTAGGTGAAGAACAGGTAGGACAGGTTGCCAGTGCCTTTCAGGAAGCAGTGGTCGATGTGCTCACGATCAAGGTGTTGCGCGCGGCGCAGCAGGAAGGGCTTGAACGGATTGTCGTTGCCGGTGGGGTTGCCTGCAATTTGGGTCTGCGGCAGCGTTTTGCTGATTTGACAGA